>NZ_JBSGDD010000126.1:0-16436 GCF_053602195.1 Kitasatospora sp. NPDC004531
AGAACCAGCTCGTCGCCGTCGGTGCCCTCGATCGGGCCGCAGTCCCACTTCGCCCACAGTGTGCCGGTGGTGAGGTATCGCCTCAGGGCCTCGGCACGCAGGTCACTTCCCGCCGTTCGCGGATCTTGCTGCCCGTATTCTCCCGCTTCGCGCAGTTCTCCCCCAGCCCTGGCGGGCCGGGAGGTACCCCCACGCGCCCCTGGCGGGGCGTGGGGCGTTGGGGTGCGGGGTGGGAAGGGGCTGTGCCTCGGTCCCTCCGCCCGAGCGGTCGCGGAGCTTGCCGTCGTGCTCTTCCGCTTCGCGCAGTTCCTCGTGCGGCTTGGGCGGGGTGAGGTGCCCTGGTGGCTCCGTTCCGGGCCGGTTTGCGACGGTGGCCGTGTTTTCGCCTTCGGCTGGGGTGCTACTTGCCGATGTAGGTGGGCTTTTCCTTGGCGATGAAGGCGTTGACCGCGATGCGGTGGTCCTCGCTGTTGCCGGCCATGGTCTGCAACTCGTCCTCCTTGTCGAGGAGTTCGTCCAGGGAGTGGGAGGCCGCGTAGGACAGCGACTCCTTGATCGCGCCGTAGGCGACGGTGGGGCCGTTGGCGAGGGTGAGGGCGAACTGGTGGGCGGTGGTGGGGAGTTCGGTGGCGGGGACGACGCGGGTGGCGAGGCCGAGGGCCAGCGCTTCTTCGGCGCGGACGGTGCGGGGGAGCATCAGGAGTTCGGTGGCGCGGGCGTGGCCGATCAGGCGGGGGAGGGTCCAGGAGGCGCCGGAGTCGGCGGTGAGGGCGACGCCGGCGAAGGAGGTGTTGAAGCCGGCGGTGTCGGCGACGATCCGGAAGTCGCAGGCGAAGGCGAGCGAGGCGCCGGCGCCGGCGGCGATGCCGTTGACGGCGGCGACGGTGGGCTTGCGCATGCCGGCCAGGGCGCGGACCAGCGGGTTGTAGTGCTCGGCGACGGTGCGCAGCGCGCTCTCGCCGGTCTGCTGCTGGTGCTGGAGCTCGCCGAGGTGTTCCTTGAGGTCCTGGCCGACGCAGAAGGCCTTCTCGCCGGCGCCGGTGAGCAGCACGGCCCGGACGTCGGGGTCGGTCGCGGCGGTGGTCACGGCGTCCCGGAGGGCGACCTTGGTGGCGACGTCGAGGGCGTTCATGGCGTCGGCGCGGTCGATGGTGAGGACGGCGAGGGCGCCGTCGCGGTGGTAGCGCACGGTGTCGGACATCGGTGAGGGCTCCCGGGTCGCGGTGGGCTGTCGTGGGCACAGCATGCCGGAGTGCGGCCGGGCGGGGGAGTGTGAGGTGGCGCACCTTCGGCGGGCGTGTCGGAGTGCGGCGGGATGCGGCTTTCGGCCGGTGATCGGCGCTTTGGGCCGGGTTCGGGGCGCTTGGCGCAGAGAGTGATGTTGGTCATCGAGCGGTCGCATGCGGGATAATGGCTTCCGATCAATGCGTTCGATACCGGCGGTGGACGGACTGCCGGTGCGTACCTGAACGGTTGCAGGAAGGGGAACGAGCATGGCGGCCATGAAGCCGCGGACGGGTGACGGCCCGCTGGAGGTAACCAAGGAGGGGCGGGGCATCATCATGCGAGTTCCGCTCGAAGGGGGCGGGCGCCTGGTGGTTGAGCTGACGCCGGACGAGGCGGACGCTCTGGGCGAGGCCCTGAAGAAGGCCTGCGGCTGACAACAGGCAGGTACTGCCACTCGCACGTCCCGGGCACTCCGGGAGTGTTCGAACGGGCCCGGTCCCCCGGTTGCGGGGAGCGGGCCCGCTTCGCTGTGCGGCGGCTCAGCGCTTGACGGCGCAGAGCAGGCCGTCGCTGACCGGCAGCAGGGCCGGCAGCAGAGAGTCGCCCTGCTCGCGGATGTCGGCGACCAGGTCGCGCACGGCGCGGGTCTGCGGGTCGTCGAGTTCGGGTTCGGCGAGCCGGCCCTCCTGGAAGACGCCCTCGAAGCAGACCACGCCGCGCGGCCGCAGCAGCCGCATCGCCTCGGTGAGGTGGAAGCCGGAGTCGGCCGGGTCGCCGTCGCAGAACACCAGGTCGTACTGGCCGTCGGCGAGCCGGGGCAGCACGTCGCGGGCCCGGCCGGGGATGAAGCGGGCCCGGTTGGCGGCGAACCCGGCGGCCAGGTAGGCCTCGCGGGCGTACTGCTGGCGGACGGGTTCGGAGTCGACGGTGGTGAGCACCCCGTCGGGCCGCATGCCGCGCAGCAGGTAGACGCCGGACACGCCGGTGCCGGTGCCGATCTCGACCACGGCCTTGGCGTCGAGCGCGGCGGCCAGCAGGCGCAGGGCCGCGCCGCCGCTGGGGCCGATCGCGCGTATGCCGGTGCGGGCCGACTGGGCCCGGGCGTAGGTCAGCACCGCGTCCTCGCCGACGTACGTGTCGGCGAGGGCCACTCGCTGGGGCCCGAACTCGGTGATGGCTGCCTCTTCCGGAGCGCCGATGCCGACGGAAGTCGACAAATTCCAGCGACAGACTACTGGCCGTCCGGGAACCGCGTTCGACGGCTGGCCGTTGAGTTGTCGTGGGTGGCCGGACCGCCCGCGGCGGCCGCTGTTCGACCGCTCTTATCCGGGCTTGACGTGTGAGGTGGATATGGTGGTGGCTCTGCTGGGCAGAAGAGCCGACCGAGGAGGTGTGGCCGAGGGCGACGTCCCTGTGCAGCGGCACCCCCGCGGCACCACGTCGGCCCGTACGCCGAAGCCCGTGATGAACCAGTCTGTGCACTCCCCCCTGGACAAGTCGACCGCAGCCGACGACTCGGTGGCCGAGACCACCGGTACGCTCGCGTCCTTCGCGGAGGGGCCCGACGCGCAGAGCTGGACGCCGCCCAGCTGGGAGGAGATCGTCGAGGCGCACAGCGCCCGGGTCTACCGACTCGCGTACCGGCTGACGGGCAATCAGCACGACGCCGAGGACCTCACCCAGGAGGTCTTCGTCCGGGTGTTCCGCTCGCTGTCCACGTACACCCCCGGCACGTTCGAGGGCTGGCTGCACCGGATCACCACCAACCTGTTCCTGGACATGGTGCGCCGCCGCCAGCGGATCCGCTTCGACGCCCTCGCCGAGGACGCGGCGGAGCGCCTGGCCAGCCGTGAGCCCAGCCCCGCCCAGCACTTCAGCGACACCCACTTCGACGCGGACGTGCAGCAGGCGCTGGACACCCTCGCCCCGGAGTTCCGTGCCGCCGTGGTGCTCTGCGACATCGAGGGCCTGTCCTACGAGGAGATCGCCGCCACCCTCGGCGTGAAGCTCGGCACCGTCCGCAGCCGGATCCACCGCGGCCGCTCGCACCTGCGCGCCGCCCTCAAGCACCGGGCGCCGAACGCCGCCGCGGGCCGTTCGCGCCGGGGCGGCTCCGCCGAACCCGTGCCGGTCGGCGCCGAACCGGGCGCAAGCGACCGGAGGGGGTCATGAGCGATCGAGCTCCCGAGCGCGCGGAGGCCGGCGGCCGCTCGCGCTGGGCGCCGCTGCGCCGCGCCGAGCAGACCCCGGCGGCGTCCGAGCTGCGGCCGGTGTCGCTGCGTCCGGTCGAGCCGGCGGCCGAGGAGCACCACCACCTCGGCGACCGCCTCAGCGCGTACCTGGACGGCGAGCTCGGCCACGACGCCCGCGAGCGGGTGCAGGCCCACCTGGCGACCTGCCCGGACTGCCTGGCTGAGGCGGAGGACGCCCGCGCGGTCAAACGGGCGCTCAGCAGCGCCGCGCTGCCCGGCCCGTCCGGGGCGCTGATGGCCCGGCTGCTGGCCGTGGCCGCGCTGCCGGAGGACGAGTCGGGCCCTGACGGGCCGTCGGGAGCCGTGTTCGGCGGCAGCAGGCTCGGCGGCGGCTCCTTCGGCCGGGGCGCGGGCTTCGGCGGCGGCGCGCTGGGGGCGGAGGCCCCGATACCCGGGATCGACCCGCGGGCCGGCCTGTTCGGCTCCCGCCCGTCCGCCGCGCCGCGTCCGCTGGCCGCGCTCGGCGCCCTGCCCACCCCCCGCCAGGCCCCCGCACGCGGGCGCCGGCTGGTGTTCGCCGCCGCCGGGGCGTTCTCGGTCGCCGCGGTCACCCTGGGCGGCCTCACCGCGGGCCAGGGCGGCCCCAACCGGCAGCCCACCACCGTCACCCCGATCGGCGGGGCGATCGTCCCCGTCAACGCGCAGCAGCAGGTCGACATCCCGGACTATCCGATGCGCGCCCGGCTGCACTCCAGTCCGCAGCCGTCGCCCAGCGGTGACCCCCGGCAGCTCCTGCGCTAGCCTGCCTTCACCGGCACGCCGTCGACGCCGGTCGCCCAGGTGGTCTTTACCACGGATTCACCTGAGGGAGACCGGGGAACGGCAGCCCGCGTTTACCCTTGGTTCAGCGTTGTCGGGTGCTGGGAGTTCAGGTGTTCGGAGACATAGGCGGACTCGAGGTCCTGACCATCGCGGTCCTGGCCATCGTGATCTTCGGACCGGACAAGCTCCCGAAGCTGATCCAGGACACCATGGGGTTCATTCGCAAGATCCGTTCCTTCGCGGACAACGCGAAGGAGGACATCCGCAGCGAGCTCGGGCCGGAGTTCCAGAACTTCGACTTCGAGGACCTGAACCCGAAGACCTTCGTCCGCAAGCAGCTGCTCGGCGACGGCGAGGACCCGCTCGGGCTGAAGGACCTCAAGGACAGCGTCGACATCAAGTCCGCGCTGAACGGCGAGCCCACGCGCACCCCGACCGCCTCGGTCGACTTCTCCAAGCCGGCCGCCCCGGCGAGCGCCGGACCGGCCCTCGCGCCCGGTGAGCGCCCCCCGTTCGACCCGGACGCGACCTGACCGACCGCCTCCCGCACGACCCCGACGCCCCGCCGACCGGCGGGGCGTCGTCGTTCGCGCCGCTATCGTGTCCTCTACCTCCCCGGAGGGCGGGCGCTGTGCGGTCCGTCACGCCGGGCCGTGTCCGGCCCGGTTCTTCCGGACGGAGGGGCCGCGGTGCGCCACCATGGAGCCCGCCCGTGGCAGGAGCACAGCCGAGGAGGCCCGCAGTGGACGCCACGCAAACGACAGCAGACCCCGCCGCAGCGCGTCGGCCCGCCGCCGACCCCCTCGCCGCCTACCGCGCCGCCGACTTCCCCTGGTACGGCCTGGACGAGGGCTGGACCGGCCGCCGCTGGCTCGGCCAGGTCGGCAACGGCCAGAACCCGCGCGCCGCACAGTCCGACCTCCCCGACTACGGCACCCTCGGCCACGGCGACGAACCCGCCCGCGGACCCGAACCGCGCGACACCCGGCGCTTCGCGGTGGTGGTCACGGTCGCCCGCCGCGAGGTACGCCGCAGCGCCGACAACACCGGCACCCTGGAAGCCACCTCCGCCTCCTCCGCCGCCTGGCTGGCCGGCGCCGGCCTGCTCGCCGCCACCTGGCCCGGCAACCTCGACCGCACCCTGCGCCAGCACTGGCTCGACCAGCAGTCCACCCTCGCCTGGGACTTGGCCGACGACCTCGAAGGCCCCGCCTGGTCCTCCCTCACCCTCCCCGTCAACGGCGTGCCGCAGCCCTTCCGCTACCGCGAGTCCGAATACGGCTGGGTCCTGGCCGGCGAGGCCCCCGGCGTCCTCATCGGCGCCTACGGCCGCTCCGTCTCCGCCTACGGCATCGGCTTCACCACCGTCCCCGACCTGGAGACCTACAACGGCCGCTGAGCGGCCGACGCGAAAGGCCCCGGGCGGATCGCCCGGGGCCTTTCGTCGTGCTGGGGGCCGGTCAGAACTTGTTCTTCGGGGTCAGGCCCAGGGAGAGGCCCGACAGGCCGCGCTGGCGGCCGGAGAGCTTGCCGGCGATGGTGCGCAGGGCGGCGCCGGCGGGGGAGTCCGGGGCGGAGAGGACGACCGGGCGGCCGTCGTCGCCGCCCTCGCGCAGGCGCACGTCGATCGGGATGGAGCCCAGCACGGGGACGGTCGCGCCGATCGTGCGGGTGAGCGCGTCCGCGACGGTCTGGCCGCCGCCGGTGCCGAAGACGTCGATCATCTCGTCGCAGTGCGGGCAGGGCATGCCCGACATGTTCTCGATCACGCCGACGATCTTCTGGTGGGTCTGCAGCGCGATCGTGCCGGCCCGCTCGGCCACCTCGGCGGCCGCCATCTGCGGGGTGGTGACGATCAGGATCTCGGCGTTCGGGACGAGCTGCGCGACCGAGATCGCGATGTCGCCGGTGCCGGGCGGCAGGTCCAGCAGCAGGACGTCCAGGTCGCCCCAGTACACGTCCGCGAGGAACTGCTGCAGCGCGCGGTGCAGCATCGGGCCGCGCCACACCACCGGCTCGTTGCCCGGGGTGAACATGCCGATCGAGATGACCTTCACGCCGTGCGAGGCCGGCGGCATGATCATGTCCTGGACCTGGGTGGGCCGGCCCTCGACGCCCAGCATGCGCGGCACGCTGTGGCCGTAGATGTCGGCGTCCACCACGGCGACCTTCAGGCCGTCCGCGGCCAGCGCCGCCGCCAGGTTGACCGTCACCGAGGACTTGCCGACGCCGCCCTTGCCGGACGCCACCGCGTACACCCGGGTCAGCGTGCCCGGCTTCGCGAACGGGATCTCCCGCTCCGGGGCGCCGCCGCGCAGCAGCTGCGACAGCTCGCGGCGCTGCTCCTCGCTCATCACGTCCAGCTCGACGGACACGGCGCTGACGCCGGGCACCGCGGCCACCGCGTCGGTGACCCGCTGGGTGATCGTCTCGCGCATCGGGCAGCCCGAGACGGTGAGGTACACCGCGACCTTCACCGCGCCGCCGTCGCCGATCTCGACGGATTTCACCATGCCGATCTCGGTGATCGGACGGTTGATCTCCGGGTCGTGGACGGTCGCCAGGGCTTCCCGGACGGACTGCTCCGTCACCCCGGCCGCCACCTCTGTCTCGTTGGCCATGTGTTGATGGTACGGCGCTGCGCACCGCCCCCGACTCGCCGGTAGCGTGCCGCGGGTCACAACGGGTCGGCGGGTTCCCGCCGTTCGTCGATCTCCCGGAGCAGCGACTGCAGTTCGGAGCGGATGAAGTCCCGGGTGGCGACCTCGCCGAGGCCCTGGCGGAGCGCCGCGACCTCGCGGGTCAGGTACTCGGTGTCGGCGATGTTGCGGTCGCTGCGGGCCCGGTCCTGCTCCATGTTGACGCGGTCGCGGTCGTCCTGGCGGTTCTGCGCGAGCAGGATCAGCGGGGCCGCGTAGGAGGCCTGGAGCGACAGCATCAGGGTCAGGAAGATGAACGGGTAGTTGTCGAAGCGCACGGCGGGCGGCAGCAGGGTGTTCCAGGCCACCCAGGCGATGATCACCACCGTCATCCAGACGATGAACCGGCCGGTGCCCAGGAAGCGGGCGATCCGCTCGGAGAGCTTGCCGAACGCCTCCGCGTCCCACTCGGGCAGCCGGATCAGGCCCGGGCGGCCGGTGCGCGGCTGGTCGAGCCGGGAGCGCGTGGCCGGGGCGTCGGTGCGGCGCTCCTCGCGGCGGCCGCGCTGCTCGCGGGTGCGCAGTTCGCGCAGCTGGCGGAGCTCCCGCAGCTCGCCCTGGATCCGCTGACCCGGCGATTCGTGCTGGCGCTTGCGGTCACTGTCCATCGGGCACCTCCTCGGCGGGAATGCCGTGCGCCGACCCCTCGCGCCAGTCGTCCGGCAGCAGGTGGTCCAGCACGTCGTCCACGGTGACCGTGCCCAGCAGGCGGTCGTCCTCGTCGACGACGGGCGCCGCCACCAGGTTGTAGGTGGCCAGGTAGGAGGTGATCAGCGGCAGCGGGGTGTCCGGCGGCAGCGGGTCGAGGTCGTCGTCGACGATCGAGCCGACCAGCGTGTACGGGGGTTCGCGCAGCAGCCGCTGGAAGTGCACGGTGCCCAGGTAGGTGCCGGTCGGGGTCTCGTTCGGCGGGCGGCACACGTACACCTGCGCGGCCAGCGCCGGCTTGGTGTCCGACACCCGGACCCGGGCGAGGGCCTCGGCGACCGAGGCGTCCGGCTCCAGCACGATCGGCTCGGTGGTCATCAGACCGCCCGCCGTGTCCTCCTCGTACGACAGCAGCCGACGCATCTCCGCCGCCTCGGCGGGCTCCATCAGCCGCAGCAGCCGTTCCGCGTCCTCGGTGGGCAGCTCGGACAGCAGGTCGGCGGCGTCGTCCGGGTCCATGGTCTCCAGGATGTCGGCGGCCCGTTCCTCCTTGAGCTTGCCGATGATCTCCACCTGGTCGTCCTCCGGCAGCTCCTCCAGGACGTCCGCCAGCCGGTCGTCGTCGAGGGCCGCCGCCACCTCGGCCCGGCGCTTCGCGGACAGGTGGTGCATGACGTTCGCCAGGTCGGCGGCGCGCAGCTGCTCGAACGTCGCGAGCAGGTTGGCCGCGCCCTGGCCCTCCTCGGCGAGCGAGAAGCCGGTGACGGCGGACCAGTCGAGCAGCAACTGCTCGCCCTTCGACTTCCGCAGCCGGGACGGCCTGCCGACCTGCACGAACACCTTGTCGATCTCCCACTCGCGCAGCCGGGTCTGCACCATCGCGACGTCCAGCACCGTCACCTCGTCGGCGGTCTTGGTGCGGGTGACCGTGCGGTCCAGCAGCTCGGCGAGCACCAGGGTCTCGGACGGGCGCTGCTCGAAGCGGCGCATGTTCAGCAGGCCGGTGGACAGGACCTGGCCCGACTCCAGGCTGGTCACCCGGGTCATCGGCAGGAAGATCCGGCGGCGGCCGATCACCTCCACCACCAGGCCCAGCACCCGGGGCGGGCTGCCGCCGAGCCGCAACGAGACGACGACGTCACGGACCCGGCCCACCTGATCGCCGTTCGGGTCGAACACCGCGACACCGGAGAGGTGGGAGATGAACACCCGGCTGCCTGGACCAGCCAATTCGACTCCCTCGGGGAAGCGGACAGAACCCCCCAAACCTATCGGTGGGTGCGCCGAGGGGCACGTCATTGCGGTGCGGCGAGCTCCGCGCTCACGCGGGGTGCGGGCGCGCTCTCAGCGCTTCTTCTTCTTGAAGAGCAGCTTGGGGAGCCCCGCCGGAACGGGCAGCCGGGTGGTGGCCGGGGTGGGGACGGGGGCGGCGGTCAGGGCGGTGTCGGGGTGGGGGGCGAGCGGGCCGGTCGGTTCGAGGCGCAGGATGCGGCACTCGCGGGCCCAGCGCTCGCCGATGGTGTCGGTGTCGGGGGCGTTGAGGCGCTTGCCCTTGAGCTCCTCGACGGCGCCGTCCCAGTCGGGGGTGCCGGGGGCGACGGCGGTCACGGCGGCGTCGCAGCCGACGAGCCGGCCGCCCTTGTCCTTGCTGCGCAGGGTGAGGGCGGCCGTGGTGCCGGCGGCGAGGCCGTGCAGGGGCTGCTCGGCGCCGTCGCCCACCACGATCACCGCGCCGTCGTGCCACGCGTGCCAGAGCGGACGGGCGTGCGGCTCCCCGGCGGGCCGCACCCAGAGCAGGCCGGACTTCTTGGCGGCTTCCTCCACCAGGGCCCGGTCGAGGAAGTCTGCCGCGCTCGCGGTCGTCGTACGCTCCATGCCGCACAGCGTACGGCCTGGCCGACGCCCTCCTACAGCCAGCCGTTGCGCCGGAAGCCCCGGTACATGCCGATGCAGATCAGGGAGATCACCCCGAGCACGGTCGGATAGCCGTACGTCCACCGGAGCTCCGGCATGTGTTCGAAGTTCATGCCGTAGACACCGGTGATCATGGTGGGGACGGCGAAGATCGCGGCCCAGGCGGTGATCTTGCGCATGTCCTCGTTCTGGGCGACGGAGACCTGCGCCAGGTTGGCCTGGAGCAGCGAGTTGAGGAGCTCGTCGAAGCCCTGCACCTGTTCGCTGACCCGGGCCAGGTGGTCGGCGACGTCCCGGAAGTACTTCTGCATCTCGGGGTCGACGAGTCGGGCGACGGGCTCGGCCAGCTGCAGCATCGGGCGCAGCAGCGGGGTGACGGCGCGCTTGAACTCCAGTACCTCGCGCTTGAGTTGGTAGACCCGGCCGACGTCGGCGCCGCTGCCGCCGCGGTTGGCGAAGACGCCGTACTCGATCTCGTCGACGTCGTTCTGCAGGCGTTCGGCGACCAGCAGGTAGTTGTCCACCACGTGGTCGGCGATGGCGTGCAGCACCGCCGCGGGGCCCTGGGCGAGCAGGCCGGTGCCCTCCGCGTCGGCCTCCAGCCGCAGCCGCAGGGCGCGCAGCGAGGAGTGCGCGCCGTGCCGGACGGTGATCACGAAGTCGGGGCCGGCGAACACCATCAGCTCGCCGGTCTCGATCACCTCGCTGGTCGGGGTGAGCTGCTCGTGCTCGATGTAGCGGACGGTCTTGAAGACCGCGAAGAGCATGTTGTCGTACCGCTCGACCTTGGGGCGCTGGTGCGCGTGCACCGCGTCCTCCACCGCCAGCGGGTGCAGGCCGAAGCGCTGCGCGATGCCCTCGAACTCCGCGCCGGTGGGCTCGTGCAGGCCGATCCAGCTGAACGAGCCGGGCCCGGTCTGGTGCGCCGCCTTCACCTGGCGGGCGGCCTCGCGCGGGCTGCAGCTCTCGCCGGTGCGCTTGCCCTGGTGGTAGACGGCGCAGTCCACCACGGCGGACGGGGCGGTACCGGGCGGCAGTCCGAGATCGTCACCGGTCCGGCGGCGGGTCGGGCGGACGACGGCGGCGCGCAGGTTGTTGATCATCGACATGGCGCGGACTCCTTGGGCCGGACCGGCGCGCACCCCAGGCAGGACGGGGCGACGCGACGGCGGAAAACACCGGTGGACACGCCGAGGCCGACAGTGCGTCAGAAATCCGTTGCTGGGCGGGTTTCGACGGCTCGACCCCGGGGAAGGTGCTCTCCCGGCCGGACGCCACGCTGCGTGCGAGCCCAGGTCAGCCGTGCAGGCGGGCCGAGGTGGGCCGGAGAGAGCTGCCGGTACTGCATGGTCGACTGCTGTCCACCGTGACCACCTCCTCCACGCCGGGGCCCGCGCGGGGGCCGTCGCGGCCCTGGTTCGTATTCACAAGGCCGACCGCTCACATTAACAGCTCTTCCCGGTGCCGAGCCTTGTAGTTGGGCGTACGCCGGGTAAAGGTCGCGCCAAGGCTCGCCCGCCGCCGCGCGCGCTAAGGTCGCGGCATGGCGCACGACTTCCCTCTCTTCGGCGACTTCTCCGACCCCGACGCCGGCCCCGGCCACGGCGCGGGCCCGACCCGGCAGGCCGTCCTGGCCGCCGTCGAGGCCCGGCTGATCAGCACCTTCGGCGAACCCTCCGGCCGGGCCGCGGTCACCTTCGTCGGCGCGGACCGGATCGAGGCGCTGCGGTTCGGCCCCGACGCGGAGGGCCTGGTCCGGTACGCGACGCTCGGCATGTCCGCCGCGCCGATGGCCGACCCGTCCACGCCGGTCGCCGACCCGGTGCGCGGTCCGCGCGCCGAGCTGGTGCTCACCGTCCGGGGCGGCCGGGACGAGGTGCACCGGGCGCTGGTGGTGTTCGCCGCCAGCCCGCAGGTGGAGGGCCTGGTGGTGGCCCCCGGCGGCTCGCTCGACCTGGGCTCCCCGCTGTGGACCGGCGCGCCCTTCACCTCCGTGCTGGCGGCCGAGCCCGGCGGCCTGGTCGAGGACGTCGAACTCCCGCCGCCCGCCGAGGCGGTGCGCTTCCTGCCGCTGCTGCCGATGACGCCCAACGAGGCGGCGTTCAAGCGCGTCCAGGGCGCGGGCGCGCTGGAGGAGCGCTGGCTCAAGCACGGCACCGACCTGCGCGACCCGAACCGCCGCGGCGTCCCGCTGGACTGACGACCGGTCAGTGCGGGTGGCCCTCGATGAAGCCGAACACCCCGTTGGCCACCAACTGCGCCGCGATCGCCGACAGCAGCAGTCCGGACAGCCGGGTGATCAGCACCACGCCGCCCTCCTTGATCACCCGGATGATCCCCAGCGAGAACCGCATGGACAGCCACAGCACGAGGTGCATCACCACGATCGCGGCCCACAGCGCCACGTGCTGCAGCCCGGTCTGCGCCTGCTGCACGGCCAGGATCACCGCGACGATCGCGCCGGGCCCGGCCAGCAGCGGGGTGCCGAGCGGGACCAGGGCGACATTGACGTCCTTGGTCTGCTTCGGCTCCTCGATCCGGCCGGTCAGCAGGTCCAGCGCGATCAGCAGCAGCAGGATCCCGCCGGAGACCTGCAGCGCCGGGATCGACACGTGCAGGTAGTCCAGGATCTGGTGCCCGAAAAGTCCGAAGCAGGTGATCACCCCGAGCGCCACCAGCGTGGCCTGCCAGGCCATTCGACGTTGAACACGGTGCGCCCGCCCGGAGGTGAGCGCCAGGAATATCGGCATGATGCCCGGCGGGTCCATGATCACGAACAGCGTGACGAAGAGTGAGCCGAAGACCTTGCCGTCGATGACGGTGCTCATGGCCGGACATTGTGCGCGCTCCGATCGTTCGGGTACGTCGGGACGCGCCGGGGTGCTCAGCCGGTGATGGGCCGGGCGCCGGTCGCCTGTGCCACCAGTGCCTCGAACACCGCCGGATCGGTGGTGTGCTCGCCCAGCCGAACGGTCTTGCGGCTGCCGTGGTAGTCGCTGGAGCCCGTCACCAGCAGTCCCAACTCGCCTGCCAGCGAACGGAGTCGGGCCCGGGTCGGCTCGTCGTGGTCGGTGTGGTCGACCTCCAGCCCGGCCAGCCCGGCCGCCGCGAGATCGGCGATCACCTGGTCGGACACCGTCCGGCCGCGCTTGTCCGCTCCGGGGTGAGCGAAAACCGGTACGCCCCCCGCCGCTCGAACAAGCCGCACCGCGAGCGCCGGGTCGGTCTCGTGCTTGCGGACGTCCGCCCTCCCGCCGTTGGCGAGCCACTCGGGCGTGAACGCGTCCGACACGCTCGCCACCACGCCCGCCTCCACCAGCGCGGACGCGATGTGCGGACGGCCCACCGAGCCGTCCCCGGCGATCCGCTGCACCTGCTCCCAGCTGATCGGCGCGCCCAGCTCCCGGCAGCGCTCCACGATCGCCCGCCCGCGTCGGAAGCGGTCGTTGCGGACCAGCTCCCGCTCGGCCGCGAAGGCCAGCTCGGCCGGGTCGAACAGGTACGCCAGCAGGTGCAGGCTGATCCCGTCCACCTGGCAGGACAGTTCGGCGCCCGGCACCAGGGTGAGCCCCGTCCCCGCCAGCGCGGCCGTCGCCGCGGCGTACCCCGCCACCGTGTCGTGGTCGGTCAGCGCCACCACGTCCAGGCCGGCGGCCACCGCGTTGGCGACCAGTTCGGCCGGGGAGTCGGTGCCGTCCGAGGCATTGCTGTGGGCGTGCAGATCGATACGCATGCCGCCCAGGATAGGGAGCCGGTCGAGGACGGGGAGCGGGTCAGCCCAGCAGGCGCGGGGAGAGCGCCCCACAGGGGAGCAGGCCGAGCTCGGCGCCCGCGTCGCGCAGGTCGGTCAGCACCAGCTCGTCGTGCATCAGCAGCGCCGACTGCTCGGGCCAGGCGATCGCCCACAGCCACAGGCCGCGCGCCTCGCCGACGTACACCGCCCGGTCGTCCGGCGCACCCGGGACGTGGAACATCGGAGTCGGCCGGCCGGCCGCCATCAGCTTGGCGTCGGCCGGCTTGTACAGCGCCACCGACTCGCCCGGGTCGGGGCCGTCCAGCCCCGCGTAACGGGCCCCCAGGCCGATGCCCAACTCCTCGGCCACCAGCACCAGTTCGCCGAATCCGCCGAGCGGGGCGGGGCCCGAGCAGGCGACGGCGGTGGCACGGGCCCCCGACAGGTCGTCACCCGCGTGCGCGATCCCGGTGAACAGCCAGCCGACCGGCAGCGGCCAGGGCATCCACACCGGCACCTGCGAGCGGTTCACTGCGACGTTCAGGGCCTCGACACTGGGGGGCAGTACCGGCTGCATCGGGTGGACCGCACCGTGCTGGTCGCACTGCCAGGTGTCGGAGAAGAGACCGGGGGCGCGGACCCGACCGGCACACCGCGGACAGCTTGGCTCGCCCCTCATAACCGACAACGGTCCTCCCTCCGGCCTGCTGCGTCAAGGACGATCACCCGTAAGGAGTCCGTCGCCAGCCGCCCCCGGCAACGGCCCGGGTCCGGCAGGGTGATGTCCCGGGCGGCACGGCGCCAAACCCCCGCAGGTCGCGGCCCCCGAACACGCTGACGCCCCGCCTCCCAGGGGTCTCCTGCGGTGACGGGGCGTCAGTGGGGTATCGGAACGTCGGACGGCTCGGCGGCTCGTCCGCGTTCGGTCACACAGCCTTGCACGGTCGGATGTACAGGCGTTCGCCGGTTTGCGCGGCGGTCTTCAGGTACTCGGAGACGGTCGCCGCGTCGGCGATCAGTCGATCGGTCTCCGCTCCGGCATGATCCAGACGAAGGATCTCGAAACGCATGGGCCTCTCCCTTCCCGTCCTCGGGCTCCGAGGCGGACTCGGCCGGCGGTAGGCCATCGCGCGATGGCCTGCCGGCACTGGCTGGGTCGGACGTCCGGCAGGTGCAGTCACCCGTCGCTCCCCCCACTCTCAAGCAGGACTTCTTCAGCGGCACTTACCGTGCGGCAGCCGGAGCAAGGCGACTCTGCCTCGATGACTCACTGTGCCGCGACGCTGCTACCCGACGGTTGCCCGCAGGTAAATCCGTCATTTCGACGGCCGGAGGAGGGTGCGGCCGCCGTAGGGTTCTGATTCCGGACTGAGTCAAATATTACCCGAGCTAACGATCCTTGTCGCGTGAAAACGGGAGCCGACTTCTGATCGACCGTCAGAAGGCCCGCGAGTGGCCCGGATGGCCCGGGAAATCGGTGCGCCGCGGCCGCTACGCGGACCAGAAGGACGCCAGCGCCGCCGCCGTCTCGGTCGGGCGCTCGGCGTTCGGCGAGTGGCCCGCGCCCGCCACGACGGTGCGAAGGGCGTGCAGGCGCTCCGCCATCAGTGACTGTTCCGGCACCGGCCAGGCGTAGTCGCGCTCGCCGGACAGCACCAGCTTCGGCAGCCGGACCGCCGCCAGCTCGTCCACCCGGTCCGGCGCCGCGACCAGGTGCGCGGCCGCGGCCTTCAACGCCTGCGGCAGGTTCGCCAGCCAGCGGCGGTGCAGGAACTCCGCGATCTCCGGGTCCAGCGGCGGCACCCGCTCGCCCTCCAGCTGCCGCATCACCTGCCAGATCGACTCCAGGTCCATCGACTCCAGCGCGTCCAGCAGCAGCGCCGTCCGAGCCGCCTCCGCCGGGTCGATCGCGCCGGGCCCCGTCGACATCAGGGTCAGCGACTCCCACAGCAGCTCGTCGGGCGCGGACAGCACCGCCTCCCGCACCACCTGACCACCGAACGAGTGCCCCAGCAGGTGCAGCGGCCCGCCCTCGGCCCTGAGCTCCGCGGAGAGCGCCCGGACATCCGCCCCCAGCGCGCGCACCGTGTACGCCTCCGGGGTGTCCGGGCCGCCCGACTCGTACTGGCCGCGCTGGTCCACCGCGACCGTCCGGAACCCGGCCTCCGCCAGCGGCTCCAGCAAGGCGATGAAGTCCTCCTTGCTCCCGGTGAAGCCCGGCACCAGCAAGGCCGTCCCCCGCACCGCCCCCGCCGGCTCCCCCCACAACGCCGCCAGCCCGCCCACCCGGACCGCCCGCACACACCCCGGCAGCTTCAAGAACGGCGGCGTACTCATCTCTGTACCTCCCGGAAGATCACCCGACAACCGGGGCCACCCTATGCAGCCATGATCCGCCCGGCGCGTGCGGAACGGACGAAACGCAGGAGTGGGGGCTGTCGTGGCTGCGGGCGGCACCGGGCCGGGCGGGAACGCCGCCGGGGAGGGCTCGACCTGGTGACGGTCGGGCCCTCCCCGGCGGGTGGGTGGTGCGGTTACTTCTCGACGGCCTTGCGGGTCCGGCGCGGGGCCGGGATCTCCTCGCCCGCGGTCGGCGCGGCGACGGCCTTCTTGGTGGCCCGCTTGCGCGGGGCCGGGGCGGCGGCCTCCTCCGCGACGACCTCGACGGCGGCGGCCTTCTTGGTCGCGCGCTTACGGGGCGCCGGGGCCTCCTCCGCCGGGGTTTCGACGGCGGCAGCGGCCTTCTTGGTGGCCCGCTTGCGCGGCGCCGGCGCGGCGGCCTCCTCCGCGACGACCTCGACGGCGGCGGCCTTCTTGGTCGCGCGCTTACGGGGCGCCGGGATCTCCTCCGCCGGGGTTTCGACGGCGGCGACGGCCTTCTTGGTGGCCCGCTTGCGCGGGGCCGGGGCGGCCTCGTCGGTGACGACCTCGGCAGCCGCGGCCTTCTTGGTCGCGCGCTTGCGGGGCGCCGGGGCGGCTTCCTCGGTGACGACCTCGGCGGCAGCGGCCTTCTTGGTGGCCCGCTTGCGCGGCGCCGGGGCCTCGACGGTCTCCTCGACCACCGGCGCGGCCGCGGCCTTGCGGGTGCGCTTGCGCGGGGTCTCGGCGACCGGCTCGGCGACGACAGCCGGGGCGGGCGTCTCGACGACGACCTCGGTGACCGTCTCGACCGAGGGGGCTGCGGCCGTGGGGGAGCGCGTG
>NZ_JBSGDD010000127.1:0-16256 GCF_053602195.1 Kitasatospora sp. NPDC004531
CGCGACGCAGGACAATGACCTGCACGTGATCGCGACCTTGCGGACGTGACTTGCGCTTGTCGCGCAGTTCCCCGCGCCCCTGTCGGTGCGCTCCCTGTCTTCGCGCCCGCCCCCCTACTGGAAGCTGTGCTCCGGGCCGGGGAAGGTGCCTTCGCGGACGTCCGAGGCGAACTCCGTCGCGGCCTGTGCCAGCGTCGCGCGCAGGTTGGCGTACTGCTTGACGAACTTGGGGACGCGGCCGGCCGTCATGCCGGCGAAGTCGGTCCAGACCAGGACCTGGGCGTCGGTGCCGGGGCCGCCGCCGATGCCGACGGTGGGGATCGCGGAGTGGGTGGTGACCTCGGCGGCGAGTTCCGCGGGGACGGCTTCGAGGACGACGGCGAACGCGCCGGCCTGCTGGACGGCCTTCGCGTCGCGCAGCAGCTGGTGGGCGGCCTCGTCGCCGCGGCCCTGGACGGGGTAGCCGCCGTAGGCGTGCACGGACTGGGGGGTGAGGCCGATGTGGGCCATGACGGGGATGCCGGCCTCGACGAGGAGTTCGATGGTGCGGGCGCTGCGCTCGCCGCCTTCGAGCTTGACGGCGTGGACGCCGGCCTCCTTCATCAGGCGGGCCGCGTTGTGCATGGCCTGGGCGGGGGACTCCTGGTAGGAGCCGAACGGCAGGTCGGCGACGATCAGCGAGCGCTGGGTGCCGCGGACGACGGCGGCGGAGAGCATCACCATCTGGTCCATGGTCACCGGCACGGTGGTCTCGTAGCCGAGGTGGCAGTTGCCCGCGGAGTCGCCGACCAGCAGCACCGGGATGCCGGCTTCGTCGAACACGCCCGCGGTGAGCGCGTCGTAGGCGGTGAGCATGGCCCAGCGTTCGCCGTTGCGCTTGGCCTTGGCCAGGTCGCGGACGGTCACGCGGCGGTTGGTCACGCCGCCGTAGAGGGTGTTGGCGGGCGCGTCCTGCGTCTGGGCAGGCTGAAGCGGAGAGGCGTTCATCGAACAGACTCCTGGTGTGTGTCGTCTCGTGGCGCCGTGCGGCGTCCCCGGATCTGGCTCCATGCTTGCACGCAACGGGCCGTCAGCAAAGGGGCGGAAGGCCTTGGGGGTTCTTGGGGAGCTCTTTGCCGTTCGTTGTCCGTACCGTTACGATACGAGACGGGTCCGTATCGAAAAGCGGGCTAGTCTGTTCGTATGACCTCGCCGACCGCGCCGCCCCAGGCACCCCGGGTGCCCGAAGCCGTACACCGCCGACGCTGGTGGATCCTGGGCACCCTGGTGCTCGCCCTGCTCGTCGTCGTGCTCGACAACTCGATCCTCAACGTGGCGATGAAGACCATCGCCACCCCCGCCCCGGTGGGCCTCGGCGCGAGCCAGAGCGACCTGGAGTGGTCGATCAACTCGTACACCCTGGTCTTCGCGGGCCTGCTGTTCACCGCCGGCCTGCTCGGCGACCGGTTCGGCCGCAAGTGGATGCTGCTGGCCGGCATGGTGGTCTTCGGCATCGGCTCGCTGCTGTCCGCGATATCCGCCAGCCCGGGCGAACTCATCGGCTACCGCGCCGTGATGGGCGTCGGCGCCGCGTTCGTGATGCCGGCCACGCTGGCCATCATCATGAACGTCTTCGAGCGGCACGAGCAGCCCAAGGCGATCGGCATCTGGGCCGGCGCGGTGGGCCTGGCGATCGCCATCGGCCCGATCACCGGCGGCCTGCTGATCGAGCACTTCTGGTGGGGCTCGGTGTTCCTGGTGAACGTCCCGATCGTGGTGGTGGCGCTCGGCCTGATGGCCTGGCTGGTCCCGGACTCCAAGGACCCCAACCCGGGCAAGCTCGACCCCGCCGGCGTGCTGCTGTCCGTGATCGGCCTGGTCGCGCTGATCTACGGCATCATCAAGGGCGGCGAACTCGCCGACTTCACCGCCCCCGAGGCCTGGGCGCCGATCCTGGTCGGCCTGCTCGGACTGGCCGCGTTCGTGCTGTTCGAGAAGCGCACCAGCCACCCCGCGCTGGACGTCACCTGGTTCCGCAACAAGGTGTTCTCCGCGTCCATCGGCGTGGTCGGCATCGTGTTCTTCGCGCTGATGGGCGTCTCGTTCTTCGGCGTCTTCTACATCCAGAGCGTGCGCGGCTACAGCGCCCTGCAGGCCGGTGAGCTGATGCTGCCGCTGGCCGTCGCCCAGCTGATCTTCTCGCCCCGGGCCCGCCTGGTGGTGGACCGGATCGGCGTCCGGCTGACCTGCGCCGGCGGCATGCTGCTGGTCACCGTGGGCTTCCTCGGCTACGTGTTCCTGACCGCGACCAGCCCGATCTGGGTGCTGATCGTGCTCGGCTTCGTGATGGGCACCGGCATGGCGCACGTGATGCCGCCGGTGACGGTCGCCATCATGGGCGCGCTGCCGCGCGAGAAGGCCGGCGCGGGCTCCGCGCTGAACAACACCTTCCGCCAGGTCGGCGGCTCGCTGGGCATCGCGGTGCTGGGCGCGCTGCTGTCCACCGTGTACCGCAACGGCCTGGAGGACCACCTCGGCGCCGTGCCGGAGCAGTACCGCGAGCGGGCCGGCGAGTCGATCGAGTCCACCCTGGGCGCGGCCGAGCGGCTCCACCTGCAGGAACTGGTCGACCCGGCCAAGGACGCGTTCATCCAGGCCATGCACGTGGTCTCCGGCGTCTCGGCGGCCGTCACCGTGCTCGGCGCGGTGCTCGCCATGGCGCTGCTGCCCGGCAAGCCCGCCGCCCCCGGCGCCCCCGCCGGCGTGCCGGGCCGGGCGGACTCCGACGCGAGCCCCGCCAAGGTCTGAACGCGAAGGTGGAGAATAGGGCCATGACAAGCGCCGACACTCCGCTCATGCCGTGCCACGGCCCCGCCGCGGAGCAGGACGCTCCCCGGCGGGGCCGTCCGCGCAGCGAGGCCGCCGAGCAGGCGATCTACGGCGCCGTCGAGAAGCTGATGGAGGACGGCGTCGGCCTGGCCGAGCTGTCCATCGAGCGGATCGCCGCCGAGGCCGGCGTCGGCAAGGCCACCATCTACCGGCGCTGGCCCAACAAGGAGGCCCTGCTGGTGGACGTGGTCGACCGGCTGGAGGAACCGATCCCCCCGCTGACCGGCCCCACCTGCCGGGACGACCTGATCGGCGCCGTCGACTACATGCGCCGGCGCGGCCTGGTCAAGCGCTCCCGGTGGATCATCAAGTCCGCGCTGGGGCAGATGAACGCCTGGCCCGAGCTCAAGCAGGCGTACCACGAACGGGTGGTCCGACCGCGCCGCGAGCTGATCCGCGGGATCGTCCGGCGCGGCGTCGAGGCCGGCGAGCTCCGCTCCGACCTCGACGTCGAACTGCTCTGCGAGATGCTGATCGGCCCGATCCTGCTGCGCACCGTCCTGTGGGACGACGCGCCGCTCGAAGACCCCGACCTGCCCCGCCTGATGATCGACACCGCGCTCGAAGGCCTCGCCGCCCGCTAGCTCCGTCGCCCGTTCGAGGGAACTCTTCGCACGCTTGGTCGCGTCCCTCCCGTCATAGGCTGAGCCGAGAAATCGGATCGGGGCAGGTCGGAAGGGTCGGACGGGTCGGCGGGACAGCCGGCGGGGCCGACGGAGCACGGCGGCAAGGAGCGGGCATGGTGCGGGCGGACGGCCCGACGACGGCGGCGGACGAACAGGAGCCGACGCCCCGGCGCGCGCGGCTGCGGCGGTGGTTCGACTGGCGCAGAGGCTGGCCGCTCACCCTGCTCGGCGTGCTCGTCACCCTGCTGCTGGTCGCGCACGCGCAGGTGCCGAACGCCGTCGGCAACCTGGGCAGCCTGCTGGAGACCTTCCTGCCCTGGCTGGGCGTCGCCGTCCCGGTGCTGCTGGCGCTCGCCCTGTGGCGGCGCTCCGGCGTCGCCGTGGTGGCCGCGCTGCTGCCCGCCGCGGTGTGGCTCAACCTGTTCGGCGCGCTGCTGGTCGACAAGAGCAGCGGGCCCGGCGACTTCACCGTGCTCAGCCACAACGTGGCCGCCGCCAACGAGGACCCGCAGGGCACCATCCGGATGCTCACCGGCTCCGGCGCGCAGATCGTCGCCCTGCAGGAACTCTCCGCCGCCGCCGCCCCCGTGTACGAGGCCGGGCTCAAGCAGGCCTTCCCGTACCACGCCGTCGAGGGCACCGTCGGCCTGTGGTCCAGCTACCCGATCGACGGCGTCTCCGTGGTCGACATCAAGATGGGCTGGACGCGCGCCTTCCGCGCCGAGGTCACCACCCCCAAGGGCCCGCTCGCCGTGTACGTCGCCCACCTGCCGTCGGTCCGGGTCAAGTTCGACAGCGGGTTCACGGCGGGGCGGCGCGACGTCAGCGCGCAGGCCCTCGGCGACGCCATCGAGCACGAACCGCTGCGCAAGGTGCTGCTGCTCGGCGACCTCAACGGCACCATGAACGACCGCAGCCTCGCCCCGATCACCTCCCAACTGCGCTCCGCCCAGGGCGCGGCCGGCGACGGCTTCGGCTTCTCCTGGCCGGCGTCCTTCCCGATGGCCCGGATCGACCAGATCCTCAGCAAGGGCGGACTCGTCCCCACCGACTCCCGCACGCTGCCGGCGGACGCCAGCGATCATCTGGCGGTGACGGCGGCCTACCGCTACTGACCTGCGGTCGGCTTCCGGCAGACGCGGTGGGCCGGCCGGCGGTCGGCGGCGTGCGGTGGGGTGGTGGCCGGGTGACCTGCGGTCGGCCTGCGCGTTGCGCCGCATTGACCTGCGGTCGCCTGCTGCGCGTTGCGTGGCTTTGACCTGCGGCGGCTTCCAGTAGGCGCGGTAGGTGCGGTGCGTCGGGGGAGACCTGCGGTCGGCGGCCGCGCGTTGCGCCGTATTGACCTGCGGTCGGCCTGCGACGGGGTGCGGTGGGTTGGCGGGGCGGGGGGGGGTGACCTGCGGTCGGCCGGAGCTGCGCTGCTGTGACCTGCGGTCGGCCGCGACGGGGTGCGGTCGCCTGCTGCGCGTTGCGTGGCTTTGACCTGCGGCGGCTTCCGGCAGGTGCGGCAGGTGCGGTGCGTCGGGGGAGACCTGCGGTCGGCGGCCGCGCGTTGCGCCGTATTGACCTGCGGTCGGCCGGCGACGGGGGTGCGGTGGGTGACCTGCGGTCGGCCGGAGCTGCGCTGCTTTGACCTGCGGTCGGCCTGTGACGGGGGGCGGTCGCCTGCTGCGCGTTGCGTGGCTTTGACCTGCGGCGGCTTCCGGCAGGTGCGGTGCCTCGGGGGAGACCTGCGGTCGGCGCGGTCGTGGCGGCTCCGGGATGGTGGGCGGGGGTGGTGACCGGTGGTCGGCTGCGGCGCGGATCGCTACTGACCTGCTGGTCCGCTCGCGGGGGTGGGGTCGGTGACCTGCGGTCGGCTTTCGGTGGGGTGGGGCGGGCGGCACTCCCGAGCCACCTGCCCCGTTCCGTCTGTCGCTAGTGGTGGCCGATGACCACGGTGGCGTCGCGGGTCTTGTCCTGTTCGACCTGGGCGGTCAGGCCCTTGGCGGTGAGGAGGGCGGCGGTGGCCGGGGCCTGGCGGGTGCTGGTTTCGATGAGCAGGTGGCCGCCGGGGGCCAGCCAGTGGGGGGCGGCGGCCGCGACGCGGCGTTGGACGGCGAGGCCGTCGGCGCCGCCGTCGAGGGCGGTCGGGGGCTCGTGGTCGCGGGCCTCGGGCGGCAGCAGCGCGATCTCGTCGGTGGGTACGTACGGGGCGTTGGCGACCAGCAGGTCGACGCGGCCGCGCAGGCCGGCGGGCAGGGGCGCGTCCAGGTCGCCGAGGTGGACCGCCGCGCCGGGGTGGCCGGCCAGGTTGCGGCGGGCGCAGGCGACCGCGGCGGGGTCCACGTCCGCGGCGTGCAGTTCGATGCCGTCGAGCCGGGCGGCCAGCGCCGCGCCGATCGCGCCGGAGCCGCAGCACAGGTCGAGGACCACCGCGCCGGGTGCGCCCAGCGCGGCGGCCCGTTCGACCAGGAACTCGCTGCGCCGGCGCGGCACGAACACGCCCGGCGCGAGCGCGATGCGCAGCCCCGCGAACTCGGCGAAGCCCACCACCTGCTCCAACGGGTGCCCGGCGCACCGGAGTTCGAGCATCTCGGTGAGCCGGTCGGGGCAGTCGGCGGCGGTCAGCAGCAGCCGGGCCTCGTCCTCGGCGAAGACGCAGCCGGCCGCCCGCAGGCGGTCGACCAGGCGGGAAGGGGAAAGGGGGAACGACACGGAGACCTCTCGGAAAGCCTTGCGGGCTCCCGTCCGGTCAGATCGCGATCCGACGGCGGGGGAGCACCTCGACAACCTGCACGGTGATCTCTCCCACCTCCTCCGGTCGGCGCGCCGGTCGTACCCCGGCGCGTATCGCGGCGCTCACCCTAGCCCCTGCCGTCCGCCGTGTCAGCCCTGTCGCCAGCGGTTGGTGATGGGCAGCCGGCGGTCGCGGCCGAAGTTCTTCGGCGAGACCTTCGGGCCCGGCGGGTACTGCCGGCGCTTGTACTCGGCGGTGTCGACCAGCCGCACCACGCGGTCCACCACCTCGGCGGGGTAGCCCTCGGCGACGATCGCGTCGCGCCCCTGGTCGCCCTCCACGTAGCGGTCGAGGACGGCGTCCAGCAGGTCGTAGTCCGGCAGCGAGTCGGTGTCGACCTGGTCGGGGCGCAGCTCGGCGGACGGCGGCTTGCTGATGGTGTTCTCCGGGATCGGCGGCACCTCGCCGCGCGCGGTGGCCTGCGCGTTGCGCCAGCGGGCCAGCCGGAAGATCAGCGACTTGTAGACGTCCTTGATCGGGCCGTAGGCGCCGACCGAGTCGCCGTACAACGTCGAGTAGCCGACCGCGAGTTCGCTCTTGTTGCCGGGCGCGAGGACGATCTGCCCCTCCTGGTTGGAGATCGCCATCAGCAGCGTGCCGCGCAGCCGGGACTGCAGGTTCTCCTCCGCCAGGCCGGTCAGCTCGGTGGCCCCCATGTAGGCGTCGAACATCGGGGCGATCGGGACGGTGCGGAAGTGCAGGCCGGTGCGGCGGGCCAGTTCGGCCGCGTCGTCCCGGGAGTGCTGGGAGGAGTAGCGCGAGGGCATCGAGACGCCGTACACGTTCTCCGCGCCGATCGCGTCCACCGCGATCGCCGCGACCAGCGCCGAGTCGATGCCGCCGGACAGGCCGATCAGCACCGAGCGCATGCCGTTCTTGCGGACGTACGCCCGGGTGCCCTCGACCAGTGCCGCGTACACCTCGGCCTCGTCGTCCAGGCGCTCGCCGATGCCGGGCAGCAGCGGTTCGGCGGGGGCGGGCTTCGGTTCGCCGCCGAGGTCGACGCGGGTCAGCCGCAGGCCGTCGGCGAGCACCGTGCCGTCGGGCAGGGCGGACTCGGCGGCGGCCGGCAGGTCGAGGTCCATGACCAGCAGGGTCTCCTCGAACTGCGGTCCGCGGGCGAGGAGTTCGCCGTCCGCGTCGACCACCAGCGAGTCGCCGTCGAAGACCAGCTCGTCCTGCGCGCCGACCATGTTCAGGTACACCAGCGGGCAGCCGGCCTCGGTGGCGCGGCGCTTGACCAGCTCCAGCCGGACGTCGTCCTTGTCGCGCTCGTACGGGGAGCCGTTGACCACCAGCAGCAGGCCCGCGCCGGCCTGGCCGGTGGCGGTGACCCGGCCGCCCTCCTGCCAGATGTCCTCGCAGATGGCCAGCGCGACGTCCACGCCGTGCAGGCGGAGCACCGTCAGCTGGTCGCCGGGGACGAAGTAGCGGTACTCGTCGAACACGCCGTAGTTCGGCAGGAAGTGCTTCGCGAACCGGGTGACCACCTCGCCGCCGCGCAGCACCGCCGCGCAGTTCTGCGGCCTGCCCGCGTACTTGGTGCCCGGTTCGGCCCGGCCGAGGTAGCCGACCACCACCGGGGTGTCGCCCAGGCCCTCGGCCTGCAGCTTGGCGGCCAGGTCGACCAGCGCGGCGCGGGAGCCCTCCACGAAGGAGCTGCGGAACGCCAGGTCCTCGACCGGGTAGCCGGTCAGCGCCATCTCCGGGAACGCGATCAGGTCGGCGCCGGACTCGGCGGCCCGCTTCGACCAGCGCAGCACCTCCTCGCTGTTGCGGGCGAGGTCACCGACCCAGGGGTCGATCTGGCACAGGGCGAGACGCAGATTCGGCATGCCCACGAGTGTAATCGTCTAACTGACGTTATGTCGCGAGGGGTGGCCCTGGGGGCCCCTGCCGGGTCGGCAAGGAGGTAGGGATCGGACATGATGGGTGGCGGCGCGTTCGGCGCGGTGTGCGGCGGGTGCGGCGCGCGGCGTGCGGCGCTGCGGATCCGGCGCGCGGCGCACGGGTCGTGCGGGACGCGCAGGGCGTAACACGGGCGTAAAGAGCAGAGGTGAGACTGTCCCCATGGGCAAGCAGCAGGAGTTCGTGCTTCGCGCACTCGAAGAGCGTGACATCCGGTTCGTCCGGCTGTGGTTCACCGACGTCCTCGGGTTCCTCAAGTCGGTGGCGGTCGCCCCCGCGGAACTGGAGCAGGCCTTCGACGAGGGCATCGGCTTCGACGGCTCCGCGATCGAGGGCTTCGCCCGGGTGTACGAGTCCGACATGATCGCCAAGCCGGACCCCACCACGTTCCAGATACTGCCGTGGCGTTCCGAGAACCCCGGCACCGCCCGGATGTTCTGCGACATCCTGATGCCCGACGGCTCGCCGTCCTACGCCGACCCGCGCTACGTCCTCAAGCGCACCCTGGAGAAGGCCTCCGACCAGGGGTTCACCTTCTACACCCACCCCGAGATCGAGTTCTTCCTGCTCAAGGACCTCCCCGGCGACGGCACCCCGCCCACCCCCGCCGACCAGTCCGGCTACTTCGACCACACCCCGCGCGGCATCGGCCACGACTTCCGCCGCCAGGCCATCACGATGCTTGAATCCATGGGCATCTCGGTCGAGTTCAGCCACCACGAGGGCGCCCCCGGCCAGCAGGAGATCGACCTCCGCTACGCCGACGCGCTCTCCACCGCGGACAACATCATGACCTTCCGCCTGGTCATGAAGGAGGTCGCGCTCGAACAGGGCGTCCACGCCAGCTTCATGCCCAAGCCGTTCTCCGACTTCCCCGGCTCCGGCATGCACACCCACGTCTCGCTGTTCGAGGGCGACCGCAACGCCTTCCACGAGTCCGGCGCCGAGTACCAGCTCTCCAAGGTCGGCCGCTCCTTCATCGCCGGCCTGCTCAAGTACGCCGCCGAGACCGCCGCCGTCACCAACCAGTGGGTCAACTCCTACAAGCGCATCTGGGGCGGCTCCCAGCGCACCGCCGGCGCCGGCGGCGAAGCGCCCTCCTACATCTGCTGGGGCCACAACAACCGCTCCGCCCTGATCCGCGTGCCCATGTACAAGCCGGGCAAGCAGGGTTCCACCCGGATCGAGGTCCGCTCCCTCGACACCGGCTGCAACCCGTACCTCGCCTACGCCGTCACCCTCGCCGCCGGCCTCAAGGGCATCGAGGACAACCTCGAACTCCCCCCGGGCGCCGACGACGACGTCTGGGCCCTCACCGACGCCGAACGCCGCGCCCTCGGCATCCAGCCCATGCCGCAGAACCTCGGCGAGGCGATCGACCTCATGCAGCGCAGCGAACTCGTCGCCGAGACGCTGGGCGAGCACGTCTTCGACTTCTTCCTCCGCAACAAGCGGCAGGAGTGGGAGGAGTACCGCTCCGAGGTCACCCCGTTCGAGCTGCGCAAGAACCTCCAGGTGCTGTAGGCGGGTGCGCGTTCCGGCCCCCGGTTCGGCAGCGAAGGGCTGCTGGGCCGGGGGTTCTGCTTGCTAGGCTGCCGCGCCTGGGGGTGGGGCGGGATGCTGGTGGTGGAGTGCGGCGGGGCGATGCGGTGAGCGGCGCGCGCGGGCCTTCGCGGCAGGAGCTGATCCGGCGTCGGCGGCGGAGCGGGTTCGTCGGGCGGCGGAGTGAACTGGCCGCGTTCACCGAGGTGTTGAGGTGCGCGCCGGAGGAGGCGGCGCACTTCCTGTTCCATGTGCACGGGCCCGGCGGGGTGGGGAAGTCCACGCTGGTGCGGCAGATGGAGACGGCGGCGCGGGAGGCGCAGGCCGTCACCGGGTACGTGGACGAGTCGGTGGCCGATCCCGTCGAGGCGATGGCGTCGTTGGCCGGGCAGTTCGGGCAGCAGGGCGCGCCGATGAAGGCGCTGGAGCGGCTGCTGAACACCTATCAGCAGCGGCGGCACGAGGCGGATGCCGGGATGGTGGACGGCGGCTCCGGGCCGTCGGCGGGCAGCGTGATCGCGTCCCGGGTCGGCCTGGTCGGGCTGGGGATGATCCCCGGGGTGGGGGCGTTCACCGGCGCCCTGGACGCCAATCAAGTGGCCGCCGGGGCCGAGCAGTTGAAGGGCATGCTGAGCGCGCGGTTCCGCAGCCACGAGGACGTGCAGCTGGTGCTGTCGCCCGTCCAGGTGCTGGCGCCGGTGTTCCTGCAGGAGCTGGCGGAGATCGCGCAGCGGCGCAGCTGGGTGGTGCTGCTCTTCGACACCTACGAGCGCACCGGGCCGATGCTCGACGGCTGGCTGCGGGACGTGCTGCTCAGCGACCGCTACGGCGAGCTGCCCGCGAACGTGCTGGTGGTGCTGGCCGGGCAGGGGCGGCTGGACGCGCAGATCTGGGGCGACTGGCTGGACCTGGTCGCCGACCTGCCGCTGGACGTCTTCACCGAGACCGAGGCGCGGCAGCTGCTGGCGGCCAAGGGCGTGACGGACGAGCACGTCATCGAGGTGGTGCTCCGGCTGACCGGGCGGCTGCCGCTGCTGGTCTCCACTCTCGCCGAGTCGCGTCCGGGCGGGGCGGCCGAGGTCGGCGATCCGAGCGGGACGGCCGTCGAGCGGTTCCTGAAGTGGGAGCCCCGGCCCGAACGGCGGGCGGCCGCGCTGGCGTGCGCGCTGCCGCAGGAGCTGGACGAGGACGTGTACCGGGCGGCCGTCGAGGACGAGCAGGCCCGGGAGCTGTTCGGCTGGCTGCGGTCGATGCCGTTCGTGATCGACCGGTCGGGCCGCTGCCACTACCACGAGGTGGTGCGGACGGCGATGCTGCGGCTGCAGCGGCAGCAGTCGCCGGCCCGGTGGCGCCGGCAGCACGAGCGGCTGGCCGGGGCGTTCGCCGAGTGGCGGTCCCAACTGGGCTGTGACGCCCTGGAGTCGAGTGAGCGTTGGCGGGACGAGCGGTGGTCCGGCCACCGCCTCCAGGAGACCTACCACCGCCTGTGCGCCGACCCCGACCGGGCGCTGCCGCTCGCCCTGCGCGAACTGCTGGACGCCTGGGGCCACAGCACCGCGACGCTCCGCCGCTGGGTCCAGATGCTCGCCCGCGCCGGCCAGGACACGGACGCGAGCGGGCTCCGGGAGTGGGCCGGGCGGCTGGTCGCGGCGATGGCCGAGCCGGAGCCCGGGATCGCCGCGACGACGCTGCTGCTGTCCGGCCAGACCCTCGACCGCCCCGGCCGGGCCCTGGCGCACCGGCTGCGCGGCATCGGCCACCACGGGAAGGGCCGGTACGAGCAGGCGCTGGCGGACTTCGACCGGGCGGTGGAGCTCGACCCCGACCGCCCGGAGGCGCTGCACAGCCGCGCGCGCTCACTGATCGCGGCGGAGCGGTACGAGCAGGCGCTGGCCGACCTCGACCGGGCCGTCGAGCTGGCCCCGGACTTCGCCGCGGCCTTCGCCACCCGCGGGGACACCAAGCGGTTGGCGGGGCGCGCGCAGCAGGCGCTGGCCGACCTGGACCGGGCCGTCGAGCTCGATCCCGGCCGCCGCTGGGCCCTGGGCTCCCGCGGCCGCACCTACCAGGACCTGGGGCGGCACGAGGAGGCGGTGGCGGACTTCGGCCGGGCGGTGGAGCTCGATCCCACGTACGCCTGGGCCCTCGGTTCCCGGGCCGAGTCCTACCGGGCGCTCGGGCGGCACGCGGAGGCGCTGGCGGACTTCGGCCGGGCGGTGGAGCTCGACCCCGAGTACGTCTGGGCCCTGGGCTCGCGCGGCCGGATGCACTGGGAGCTGGGTCGGCACGCGGAGGCCTTGGCGGACTTCGACCGGGCGGTCGAGGTCGATCCCCGGTACGTCTGGGCCATCACCTCGCGCGGCCGGATGCACTGGGAGCTGGGTCGGCACGAGCAGGCGCTGGCCGATTTCGACCGGGCGGTCGAGGTCGATCCCCGGTACGTCTGGGCCATCACCTCGCGCGGCCGGATGCACCAGGACCTGGGGCGGTACGAGGAGGCGATGGCCGACTTCGACCGGGCCGTCGAAGCCGACCCCCGGGACATCTGGGCGCTGGCCTCCCGCGGCGACGCGTACCGCAGGTCGGGGCGGCACGCGGAGGCGATGGCCGACTTCGACCGGGCCGTCGAGCTCGACCCGCAGGCCCACCCGGTGCTGGTGCTGCGCGCCCTGGGCCACCGGCGGGCGGGGTGCTACCGGGCGGCCCTGGCCGATCTCGACCGCGCCGTCGGGCTCGCGCCGCACTCGGCGTCGGCCCACCTGTCGCGGGCCGGGGTCCGACGGCTGCTGGGGCACTACCGGGAGGCGTTGGCCGACTACTGCCGGGCCGTGGAGCTCGACCCGGACGGCGCGGCCCAGCTGCTCGCGCACCGCGGGCTGGCGTACCGCCTGCTGGGCCGCCACGCCGAGGCGCTGGCCGATCTCGACGCCGCGCTCGCGGCCGATCCCGAGGACGGCTGGTGCCACTACGAGCGGGCGGTGGTCCTGCACGTGCTCGGCCACCCGGACCGGGACGCCTCCCTCGGCCGGGCGCTCGAACTGGTCGGCCGGGGCCGGCGCATCCCCGACCTGGGCAACCTGGTGCTCGCCCGCACCCTGGCGCCCGCCCCGGCCGAGGCCGCCCGAGCCCTGGACTCGTTCCTGGCGACCGACCCGCCCGTCGGGCAGGTCGCCGAACTGCACATCGAACTCACCACCCTGGTCCGGGCCGTCCCGTCCGTCGCCGAGCACGCGGCCGCCCTCCAGCAGCGGCTGTGGGACGCCCTGCCGGCGGAGGTCCGGGCGGCGCTCCGCTGACGGGACGGGGGACGGTGCGTCACGGACGGCGCTCCGGGGCGCGGTGAACGTACGCTTCGGGGACGGGCGAGACCCATGGGAGGCGGAGCGGTGGAGGAGCGGGCCGGGAGCCGGGTCAGCCGGCTGGAGACCCGACTGGTGCGGCGGGGGTTCTCCGACCCGGACCAGGCGGTGCGGCTGTTGGACGAGCCGGCGTTGCAGGGGCTGGCGGCGGACCCGGTGGTGCTGGACGCGCTCGGCGGGGCCGCGGACCCGGACCAGGCGCTGTTCGGGCTGGCGCGGCTGCTGGAGGCGCTGGACCCGCACGAGCGGCACACCCTGCGCGACACCCTGGCGACCTCGAAGCCGCTGCGGGACCGGCTGCTCGGGGTGCTGGGCGCCTCCGCCGCGCTCGGCGACCACCTGGCCCGGCACCCGCGGGACTGGCACGCCCTGGTCAGCTTCGAGCTGCGCGACATCCACCCCGGGCGGGGCGACTTCCTCGGCGAACTGGCCCGTCGCGTGCAGCCGGGCGACGGCGAACAGGACGCGCTGCGGGCCGCGTACCGGCGGTGCCTGCTGACGATCGCGGCACGCGACCTGTCGGGCACCACGGACCTGCCGCAGACGGCCGCCGAACTGGCCGACCTGGCGGGAGCCACCCTGCAGACGGCGCTGGACCTGGCCGCCGCGAAGGACCCGGAGGCCGCCGCGGCCTGCCGGCTGGCGGTGATCGGGATGGGCAAGTGCGGGGGACGGGAGCTCAACTACGTCTCCGACGTGGACGTGATCTTCGTCGCGGAGCCGCGCGACGGCGTGGACGAGCAGCAGGCCATGCAGTCCGCGACGCGGCTGGCCGCGCAGCTGATGCGGCTGTGCTCCGACACCACCGGCGAGGGCGTGATCTGGCCGGTGGACGCCAACCTGCGCCCCGAGGGCCGCAACGGCCCGCTGGTGCGGACCCTGGCCAGCCACCTCGCGTACTACCGGCGGTGGGCCAAGACCTGGGAGTTCCAGGCCCTGCTGAAGGCCCGCCCGGTCGCCGGCGACGCCGAGCTCGGGCAGGCGTACACCGACGCCGTCGCCCCGCTGGTGTGGGAGGCCGCCGCGCGCGAGCACTTCGTGGCCGACGTGCAGCAGATGCGCCGCCGGGTGGTGGACGCCATCCCGGCGGGCGAGCTGGAGCGCCAGCTGAAACTCGGCCCGGGCGGCCTGCGCGACGTCGAGTTCGCCGTCCAGCTGCTGCAACTCGTGCACGGCCGGACGGACGAGAGCCTGCGCGGCGGCAACACCCTGGAAGCGCTCGCCGCACTGTCCGCCGGCGGCTACGTGGGCCGCGCCGACGCCGCCTCGCTGGACGGCGCGTACCGCTTCCTGCGCACCCTCGAACACCGCATCCAGCTGCACCGGCTGCGCCGCACCCACCTGATGCCCACCGACCCCGCCGACCTGCGGCGACTGGCCCGCAGCATGGCCCCGCTGATCAACGGCGACACCCGCGACGACCCGGTCGCCGCGCTGCAACGGGAGTGGAAGCGGCACGCCGTCGAGGTCCGCCGGCTGCACGAGCGGCTGTTCTACCGCCCGCTGCTGGACGCCGTCGCCGAACTGCCGGTCGCCGAGCTGCGCGTCACCCGCACGGGTGAAGCCGGGCTCACCGCCGAGGCCGCCCGGCAGCGCCTCGCCGCGCTCGGCTACGCCGACCCGGCCGCCGCGCTGCGGCACATCTCCGCGCTCGCCTCCGGCGTCAGCCGCAAGGCCGCGATCCAGCGCACCCTGCTGCCGGTGCTGCTCGGCTGGTTCGCCGACTCCGCCGACCCGGACGCCGGGCTGCTCAACTTCCGGCAGGTCTCCGACGCCCTCGGCGGCACCCCCTGGTACCTGCGGCTGCTGCGCGACGAGGGCGCCGCCGCGGAACAGCTCGCCCGGGTGCTGTCGGCGGGCCGCCTCGCCCCCGACCTGCTGCTGCGCGCGCCCGAGGCGGTCGCCATACTGGGCGACTCCACCGGCCTGGCGCCGCGCGGCCGGGCCGCGCTCGAAGCGGAGGTCCTCGCGGCGGTCGGCCGCGCGAACGGCCCCGCCGCCGCAGTGGCCGCGGCCCGGGCGGTGCGCCGCCGCGAACTGTTCCGCACCGCCGCCGCCGACCTGCTCGGACGCTTCGACGAGGACCCCGCACGCGCCCTGGACGCCGCCGGCGAGGCCCTCACCTCCCTCACCGCCGCCACCCTCCAGGGCGCGCTGCGCGCCGCCGCCGACGGATGGGAGGCCCGCCACGGCGAACTGCCCACCCGGATCGCGATCATCGGCATGGGACGCTTCGGCGGCCACGAACTCGGCTACGGCTCCGACGCGGACGTGCTGTTCGTCCACGAGCCGCGACTGGGCGTCCTGGACTCGGACGCGGCGGACGCGGCGAAGGCCGTGATCGGCGAGCTCCGGACGCTGCTCGCCGCCCCCTCGGTCGAACCGCCGCTGGAGGTCGACGCGGACCTGCGCCCCGAGGGCCGCAACGGGCCGCTGGTGCGGACCCTCGCCTCGTACGCCGGGTACTACGCGCGCTGGTCGCACGCCTGGGAGAGCCAGGCGCTGCTGCGGGCCGAACCGATGGCCGGCGACCTCGAACTCGGGGCGCGGTTCCGGGAGCTGATCGACCCGCTCAGGTATCCGGGGGCGGGCGTCTCCGAACGCGACCTGCTGGAGATCCGGCGGATCAAGGCCCGGATCGAGACGGAACGGCTCCCGCGAGGGGCCGACGCCACCACCCACACCAAGATCGGCCGGGGCGGCCTGGCGGACGTCGAGTGGACGGTGCAACTGCTGCAGCTCCAGCACGGGCACGAGGTGCCGGGGCTGCGGACCACCAGGACGCGGGCGGCGCTGGCGGCCGCGACGGCGGCCGGGCTGGTGGACCGGGAGGACGCGGAGGTGCTGGACGCCGCCTGGGTACTGGCCTCCCGGGTGCGGGCGGCGGTGATACTGGTGCGCGGACGGGCGGGGGACAGCTTCCCGGGCGACGCGAGGGAACTGGCGGGGGTGGCGCGATACCTGGGCTACGGGGTCGGGCACTCGGGGGAGCTGGTGGACGACTACCGGCGGGTGACACGACGGGCCCGGCGCGCGGTCGAGCGGCTCTTCTACGGAGCAGAGTGAGCAATCAGGGGCGCGGGGAACTGCGCGAAGGGGAACGCACCCCGTCCGCAAGATCGCGACGCAGGACAATGACCTGCACTTGATCGCGACCTTGCGGACGTGGTTGGC
>NZ_JBSGDD010000128.1:0-14899 GCF_053602195.1 Kitasatospora sp. NPDC004531
ATCCGGCCGAGCACGGCGATCGGCCCGGTGTCCAGGTCGGGGTAGGCCTGTTGCCACTCCCGCAGCCCGCGCCCCGACCGTCCGTCACTCCATGCCCGCCAGCACCAGCGGCAGCCGTGACGCGCCGCCCGGCACCAGCTTCACCGGCACGCCCCAGTCCTGCTGGTGGACGTGGCAGGCCGGGTACTCGATCGCCGGGTCGTCGTCGCAGGACGCGGCCATCGCGGAGACGTGCAGCACGCCCTCCGTGACCTCGTCCGAGAACACCAGCTCACGGGAGAGCGCGCTGTCCGCGCCCGCGCCGGAGACCAGCAGCTCCGGCGGGGTCGAGCTGACCAGCAGGCGGGTGGACGGGCCGTAGCGCTCGTCCAGCTTCTGGCCGGTCGGCGCGGCGAACACCACGTCCAGGCGGAGCGTGCCCGGCGCGACCTCGGTGGCGGCGCGCCGGGTGCGGTGCGCGACGGCCTCCACCCGGACGGCCTCCTCGGGCAGCCGCAGCCTGGTCAGCCGGTGCCGGGCCGACTCCACCACCACGATGTCGCCGTCCACCACCACCGCGCCGGACGGCTCCCGCAGGTCGGTGGCCAGCGTGGAGACCTGGCCGCTCGCCGGGTCGTAGCGGCGCAGCGCGTGGTTGTAGGTGTCGCTGACCGCGACCGAGCCGTCCGGGAGCACGGTGACGCCCAACGGGTGCTGGAACAGGGCCTGTTCGGCCGCGCCGTCGCGGTGGCCGAAGTCGAACAGGCCGGTGCCGACGGCGCTGCGCACCTCGTGGGAGCCGCGTTCGATCCAGCGCAGCGCGGAGGTCTCCGCGTCGGCGACCCAGAGCCGTTCGCCGTCCGCGGAGACCGCCAGGCCGGACGGCTGGGCGAACCACGCCTCCGGCGCCGGGCCGTCGACCAGGCCCTCGTTGGTGGTGCCGGCCGCGACCGCGACCGTCCCCGCCACCGGGTCGAAGGACCACAGCTGGTGGACGCCCGCCATGGCGATCCACACCGCGCCGTCGAAGAACGCGACGTCCCACGGCGAGGAGAGGTCGACGTCGGCGGCCGGACCGGAGGTCGGCGAGCCCTGCCACCACTGCCGGCCGGTGCCGGCCAGCGTGGTCACCGTGCCGTCGGCGAGGCGCACGCCGCGCAGGGCGTGGTTGACGGTGTCCGCCACCACCACGTCGTAGCCGAGGTCGAGGCCGTCCGGGACCAGCGCGAGACCCTGCGGCTCGCTGAACCGGGGCTCGGGGCCGTCCACCAGGCCGCGCACGCCGTCGCCGATCCGGCGAACCACCGTCTCGCCGTCCTCGGCGAGCTCCACCAGCGCGTGGTGGCCGGAGTCCGCCACCAGGTAGTGGCCGTTCGGCAGCCGCACCGCCTTCCCCGGGAACCGCAGGTCACCGGCCTGCGGCTCGGGCGCCACGTACGGCCCGTCGCCGCGCCGCAGCGTCCCCTTCGCGGCGTGCTCCGCCTCCAGCTCCTCCACCAGCTTCGCGATCGCGTGCGCGTGCCCCTCGCCCGCGTGCTGGGCGACCACGTACCCCTCCGGGTCGATCACCACCAGCGTCGGCCAGGCGCGCACCGCGTACTGCTTCCACGTCACCAGCTCCGGATCGTCCAGCACCGGGTGCCGCACGTCGTACCGCGCCACCGCATCCACCACCGCCCGGTGGTCGGCCTCGTGCACGAACTTCGGGGAGTGCACGCCGACGATCACCACGGTGTCGCGGTGCTTCTCCTCCAACTCCCGCAGTTCGTCGAGGACATGGAGACAGTTGATGCAGCAGAAGGTCCAGAAGTCTAGTACGACACACTTACCTCGCAGGTCGGCCAGCTTGAGTTCCTTGCCGCCTGTGTTGAGCCATCCACCAGCGCCGACCAGCTCGGGGGCGCGGACACGTGCACGAGAAGCCATGCTCACATCCAACCGCATCGGGCCGCTGTAGGCCGCGAGGCGTCTTCTGTCCTGGGCGATCTCGCCATAGAGGCAAGGAAGCGGTCTTAGAAATCGATGCATGTGTCCGGAGAGCGGCGGCGGCGCAGAATTTGAAAAGCAGACAGCCTGGAGTCGCCGGGCTGGGTGGTTGCAGCCGCCTCCGGCAGATTCGAAGCTCTGCCGGAGGGCGGCGACGGCGCGGACAATTTTCTCCATGGGCGCCAAATTTGAGATCGTCCAGCAATGGTCAATAGTTCGTCTAGGTGAGCTGCTTCACTATTGACCGGACAACTGTCTTGATATGTTCCTGGGCTCGGGCGCCCAGATATTCCTGTTTGCGAAGCGCTTCTGAAATCCATTCGGGCCCCTTGCGGCTTTCGACGCTCGGAGCGAGCCGTTCAAGTTCACCCTCTCGGACCAGGACAATCCCTATTGATTCTAGATCATTCAGAAGGCGTTCTGCGGCATTGGCGGATGCCCCATCCCTGAACGAGCGGACACCAAACTCTTTCAAGTCCTGCCAAGGGCTTCGGTCTGCACGCAGGGCCGCCAATATCAGGCCCTCGGTGAATTTGTCGTATCGATCTTGAGGGTTTTCGTCCAAGACCTTGTTGACCAGTTCAAGGACCTGGCCTCTCGTTTTAGGTGTTCGCGGGAGCTTGAACTGCCCGGTTGCCTTCCGGTAGTCGCTTTCAAATGAGCTCCAACTGCCACCCATGGCCTCTATGAGTGTTCTGATTTTTCGGGGCTCATTGAGGATATCCAAGTCAGCAACAACCACCAGGGGCACGGACACTGAGCGTAGTGACTTAACCGTCCGAGCGAACCCGTCCTTGCCTCCAACCGGAGTGAACTGAATATCACCTGGCGAAAATGGCAACTCTTCGACGCCTTCGAGTGAAGCGGCGAAGAAGCGGCAATCCCCATCTGCCTCTGCCAGCACCACTGCCCGGTGGAAGAGTCCATCGAGTACGTTGCTGTATTTCAGAACCGGATCGTTCCAAAGGTGCTGGACCATCTCGTGGTCTAGTTGGTGAATCTCCGTTTCATTGCTGCGACGATCAAGGCGAACCACGGACACCGGAGCTCCAGCCTCCAGTAGGCCGGTTAGCAAATTCCTATCATGAGTAGCAAGGAATATTTGGATTCCTCGCCGTGCCGCAAGTTCCCCTAGTACGGCTCCCGCAATCTTTGCTTGCGGCGGGTGGAGGAAAGCCTCGGGTTCGTCAACGAGCATGACCCGACAGGGGGATGTAGTCAGCGGGAGTAGTAGCCCAAGAAGGCTGCGCATGCCATCGCCCTGACTTTCAAGCGGGGGCAACTTAGCCAAGGACTGCACATATTCTGGTGTTATCGAATCGACTGCCGGCGCTCCAACATCGGTCTGCCCGACGCGGAGTTGGGTCCGTCGACCAATTCGCTCAAGGGTGAGGTTCTGGCGGAATATTCGATTGCTAAGCTGTTGTATCAAGGACAGCAAGTCGGGGCTGTCCTGCAAATGATGAAGGGGGTGTGTGGGCGGGTCCCCGAGGTCGGCTCGTTGCTCGACCGGCGCAACTGCCTCAATTCTCTTGTGAAGGTCTGCGCGATATACAATATGCCCGGAAACTTTGCTGAGTGATTGAGACACGCCTTTTTCTCTTGCGAAGCTGCGGACATTTCCGACGGTTACTGCCCGGCCGCCATTGCCATCGAGAAATCCGTTATTATATTTCGTTCCTGACCACTTGGAATTTTCTTTGAACCAGGCAAATATATCCGCCTCGCTCCCTTCCCTTGCGATGTCCACCCCTTCTATGATTTTGGTTTTGTAGACAGTTTGTTCCGGCCTTGAGAGCTTGGTCCACAGGTCGCGCAGGAAAGTTGACTTGCCGGAGTTGTTTCCGCCCACTATCACGGTCACGCCGCCACGTGGAGGGTGGACTTCGGTTCCGTCAATCATGGAGATTTGATTGACATGGACGGAGAAATTGGCCGAGCTTCCTCCATCTGTAAGGCCTTCGGGCAGGGGGAACTCGGTCTTATATTCATGTGCAGGGGACGGCATGGGCGTCATTATGCTCGTGTGCAGTCGGAGATGCAGCGATTTTTGAGGATCTTGGGAGATGTGTGGTAGGGGCGGTCTCCTGGGTGCTTGCCGTGGCCTTCGCTCAGCTCAAGGGTGCTGCTTCGCCACGTCCCCAGAGTTCCTCCGCGTGGTCGGTGAAGCGGGACCACATGCCGTCCCTCTCGTGCCCGCGCAGATGCATCAGCGGGGAGTCGTGGCCCGCCAGTCGGGCAAGGTGCGGCGTGACTAGGGCGTCACGGTCGAATCGGAACACGGACAGGCTCACGTGGTTCATGGCGTCGTTAGGGGCGGAGAAGCGGGCCTCCAACCCTTCCAAGGGTCCGAGGCGGGCTAGGTGTTCCAGGGTGATTCTGATGCGCGTGGACACCGTCAGGGCAACGTTCTCGATTGCTTCTCGTTGCTGGGTGACCTCGCCGTCGGGGTTGCCAAGCAGGAACCGGACGTGGCATCCGGCTTCCGTCTTCTGCCGCAGAGTCTCGACCAGGTTGGGCTGCTCCAACCACAGGAAGTAGTTGGTGTAACCGGCGAAGAAGAGATCCGTCCGGGCACTCTTGATCAGGTCCCCCCACACGGTGGAAGGGCAGGCGGACCGGTACGGGTAGCTCCGGATGATCTCCCGGTCCGGGCCCGTCTTGAGTACATCCCGAACTGCCTTCGGCCACAGCATCGTTGAGTCAACTCCCAGTGCCTTGGCGGCGTCCTCGCGGTTGCGGGCGTGGGGGATCAGCCGGCCGTCAGACAACCACCGTTCAACGGTCTTGCCTGACACTCCTACCCGGCCCGCCAACTGACGTGGCGAGAGGCCAGCAGCAGACATAGCCGATCGTAAGGCAGCGTTCAAGACTTCCCCCAGGGACGTTTAGGCCTTTTCCGAACCTACTGCCGCAACGGTCCAACTGTCTTACGCACGCGCCAGATTCGTCCGAGAGGGCGCGCAAGTGTGGGCCGTGGACCGATTGGACGGAGGAGCAGCCCATGCCCGCGACGCCCCATCAGCGCTACAGAGTGGTGCCCGCGCCGGCAGAACCTGGCGCACTGCTGACAGATCTCTGGGGCTTGGCCGACTGCGCCGATGCCGACAGTCTCGTCACTCGGCCCGACGGCGAGCCGATGGTGTTCCCGTTCTTCGGAGATGCTGCGAGGTGGGCGGATGAGCACTCCTGAGCAGTGGGAGCCCCAGGAAGGTGGAGCGGCCTACGACCAGCGCTCCGAGCAGCCGGTGCGGGTGATGGCGGTACATACCTGCGGCGTCTTTGTTCGACGCCTGCGGGATGGACGGGAGAGCATCACCACGCTGGGCGAACTCGCCCCGCCGGAACGTACGGCTCCAGCGCGGTGACGGATGCGCTGAGTCGGGCCTGGGATGCGGCTGCCCGGTTCGTTGCCCTGACGGGCGAGCAGGTGCGTGTGTCGCAGGTGGCGGGCGGCGTACAACTCAGCTTCCGCGTGGTGCCCCTTGCTGGTGACTTGCACCTCGAAGTACTTCGCGTCCTGGATGAGTCCGACCATTACGGGCACGACGGGTCATCCGATGGCACCGGAGAGCTGTGGGCGGCCTACCGCGAGAGTTGCCCATGACTGGCCCGACAAAAAACGGGGTCACACCCAGGGCGCGTACGGCGAGCTGGGGCCGGGATCGCGGGGCGGCAGAACGCCGAACTTCCGCAGTGCCCCCGTGCGGACATGGAGAAGAGCCGCCCGCCTGCAATAGGTGGACGGCTCTGGGGCGTTGGCGCTTGCCCGGCTACTGGCCGAGATTGCGGTACAGCGTCGCACGGCTCACCCCGAGCGCCTTGGCGATGGCTGTGACACTCTCGCCGTTCGCCTTTCGGGCGCGGGCCGCTGCGAGCTTGTCCGCGTCCATGACGTTGGGCCGCCCACCGGTGCGCCCCTGCGCCTTGGCGGCGTCCAGACCGGCCCGGGTGCGGTCCTTGATCAAGCTGCGCTCGAACTCCGCCATCGCGCCGACCACTTGGAGCATCAGACGGCCATCGGGCGTGTTCGGATCGATGCTCGCCAGCGCACCCGTGAGTACCTTGAACCTGATGCCCCGCGCCGACAGCGCGTCCACCATGGTCACCAGGTCGATCAGAGACCGAGCGAAGCGGTCCAGCTTCCACACGCACAGAGTGTCACCGGGGCGCAGGTAGTCCAGCACGGCGGAAAGCTCCGGCCGATCCGTGTTCTTCCCGCTGGCCTTGTCCGTGAAGATCCGGGTGCAACCCGCTTCGGCGAGTGCATCGTGCTGAAGCTGCGCCTCCTGGTCGTCGGTGGAGACTCGAGCGTAGCCGATCAGGTGTCCCGTGTCCTTAGCCATGATCCAACCGTCTCATAACTCGTCTCACAACATCAAGGGGTTTCAATGGGTTTTGAGACGGATTTTGAACGCCCGTCGACTCCTTCTGTGGTCTGTTCGGCAGCCGTCTCACAAACCATCGTTTCTGAGACGCAAAGATTGGGTGACCCTGCGTCACCGCTCCGCGAAAACAGTCCGATGGGCCACGCGAGAGTTTTCCCTCCCTGCCGGTCGCTGCACAGCGCGGAGGGGGGTACCCGCCTGGGGTGGCTCGCGTAAAGCCCGGAAGCCGCGAGGGCGGCGAACGCTCTCCCTGTCGATCGCCGCCCTCGTGCCCGTCACGCGCCCAGCGCCACGCCCCGCCAGCCGTCGTAGCCACCGAGCTTGCGCCTGGCACCGAACCGCTTGTCCATCGCCGCGAACAGCAGACGCTTGCCCGTGCGGCTCCCGAGCGCCCCTGCCAACGCCGGCTCCGCCGCCGTGAACGCCTCCCACACCAGCGAGGTGCGCACGTGTTCGCTGCGCGGAGCGGGAACCAGGTGTGACACCCAGTCGGCCGGATCGCGCATCGGTGCTCGAAATGAATCGAACTGCGAAGCCAACGAGAGGAGTTGAGTGGCGCGCGTGTCGGTGGCCGACAGCATCTCGCCCGACACCGCTTCCATCGCTTCGATCTCCACCAGCTCCACGGTCATCGGTGGAACGTCGATCCCAGCAGCCTCGCTGCGCAGAACGTAGGCCTGGCGCTGCGCGTATGCCCTGGCCCCCGCGTCCGTGAGGGCCAGGCGTGCGTCCAGTTCGAACCTCGCCGCGCCCCGTTCCAGCTCGGCCTTTCGTTCGGCGATCTTCATGGCTTCGTAGTTCTCGTACCGCAGCCATCCCGCCAGGTTCGCCAGCCACTCGCCCATGCCCCGGCGGATCAGTGGCAGGTCGCGCCACTCCCCGCCCGGCGTCTCCCACCGTGTCCCGCTCCACGTGAACGGCACGGCCGGTGCGCCTTGCTGTGAGGCTGCGAATGCGGCGGCGTCCCACGCCCGGCGGGCGAGAGCGTCATCCATGTACTTTCCCAAGAGTCCCCCACTTGAAAATGTGCAGTCACTTCAACCCCGCTGTCGTGCAAGAGGGGAGCCAAAGTGGACCAACAAGGACCGATCACCAGTCTCCAAGTGACTCCCCGCTGTCGAAGAACAACAGGTCAGGCCATGTTTAGGTGAAAAGAGAGAGCAAAACAAACAAATAAAGACAAGGGGGAGGGAAAACACGATGCTGTCCGTCACCCCACCACCGGGAACGCTGACTGGCCACGTGCGCGCGTGAAGAACCCCGCCCGGCCACTGGAAGGCCGAGCGGGGCTGGATGGAGCTTTGGACTGTCTGGCAGGCGGTGACTAGTCCTTGATCTCAGCCCACTTGACTCGGACGCGCTGCTCCGGCACGAACCGCTTTCCCCGCTCGCCCTTGCTGATGAACACTCCGTCTATGGCGAGAGACAGGCGGTCCCGCTTCTGCTCGTGCGTCGATACCTCCCAGGCGGGGCGCAGCAGTTCTTCGTCCAGCAACGGGGAGATGTCGACTGCGGGGAGCGGCAGCGAGGCCAGGTCGGTGCGAAGGCCGTCGATGCGGCTCTGAAGACGGTCCGCAAGCCGCTGGTAGCGCTCAAGCGCCCCCGGGCGGTCAAACTCGCCGCGCAGGTACCGCGCGTCTTCCAGGTCCGACAACCGGGCTTCCTGGTCGGCGATCTCGTCGGTGATGGCGTCGCGCTTGGCGAACGTCTCGGGGTCGGCCTTCTTCACCCACCGGTCGGCGATGGCGACCAACAGTGGGTCGTCCGGTTCGAGTGTCGGGAGCAGCGAGAGGAACCACTCCGAGACGTACTGGTCCACGCGGTCGGCCACCGCGTTCGCGCCGGGGCATTGGTTGCCCGCGCGCCGGGCCATGCACTGGTAGCTGCCGCCGACCTTGTGCATGCGGCGTCCGCAGCCGGGCACGTCGCAGAACACCATGCCGGTGAGCAGCGCCGTGCCGGTCGGCTTTGGCATCCGCTTGCCTGCCTGCATGAGGGTCCGGGCTTCGAGTTGCCGGATGATCCGCTCCCGCTCGCCGACGGTGATGATCCCTTCGCCGATGCTGACCGTGTCCAGCGTCTCGGGGTGTCGGTAGGGGAAGACGCGGCTGGTGAACTTCCGGCTGCCGTCCTCTGATTCGACGGATTCGGTCTCCGGCATCAGACCGGCGAATGCCGGGGACTTGAGCAGGTTCATGATGCTCGCGGCGTTCCACTGGCCACCACGGGCAGCGGGAATGTCGTACTCGTTGAGCAGCCGGGCGATCTGCACCAGGGACTTGCCGGCCAGCGCGTCATCCGCGATCAGCCGGGCATAGACGGCCGTTTCCGGGTCGTGCGTCAGCTTCTTCGTGGCGGGGTCGACCAACAGCCCGTACGGGGGCTGTCCGCCGATCCACTGACCCTGTTGGCGCAGGTGCCGTTTCGCGTGGGCCACGCGGGTCCCGAGGTTCTTCGACTCGGAGCGGGCGAGTTCGGCGAGCATGGCGACGACCATGCGGGCCGAGTCGTTCGAGGTGTCGAGACCGTCCACGACCGAGACCAGCCGGCCGCCCGCCTTCTCGATGTCGTCCAGGACCTTGCCGACCTGGCCGATGCCCTTGCGGGACAGCCGGTCCAGCTTCCAGACGATCAGTGTCCCGACGACGCCCGCCGTGGCGGCGGCAAGGGCCGCGTCGAACCCCTTGCGCTCGACGTCCTTGAAGCCGGAGCGTCCCCGGTCGATGTGAACCTTGCGGACCGTCAGCCCGTTGCGTTCAGCCCAAGCGCGGCAGTCGGCTTCCTGCCGTTCGATCGCCGTCTTGCCGTCCCGGTCCAAGGACAGCCGAAGGTACAGGTCACACAGGGTGTGGTGGTGCACGTACGCCCCCTCTGGAGATCCCTACATTGTGTAGGACTTCCAGAAGTCCGCGATCACGATCTTGCCGCGGAAGTCCGCCAGCGAGAGATCCCTACCACCTGTGTTCAGCCATCCGCCGGCCCCGACCAGCTCGGGGGCGCGGACACGTGCACGAGAAGCCATGCCTCAATCAAACCCCACCGCGGCCGCCCGGATTCCGGCGGCGGGCGGTCGGGCGGCGGGGGTGAGGGCGGCGGGGCGGGTGACGGCGGGTCAGCCGTTGCCCCAGGTGCCGGTGGACCACAGGGCGTTGCTGCCGCTGTAGACGACGAAGTTGCCGTCGTCCTGGACGGTGCCGTAGGCGCCGGCCCTGCCGTTGACCGGGGTCGACCAGAACGTCTTGTGGTTGCCGGAGCCGAGAGCGGTGAGGTACGCGGCGGGGACGAACGTCTCCTCCGCGACGAACAGGCCCTTCAGGCCCGGGTTGCCGTACGTCCCGGTGGACCACAGCGCGGCGCCGTCCCGCTTGCGGTAGAGCACCGCGTTCCCGTCCGGCTGGACGACCACCCAGGCGGACTTCGACTGGATCCAGTGCCCGGTGGTGAGGCCGGTGTGCGCGGGGAGGACGTTCAGCGGGTTGCGCTCGTGGAAGAACTGCCCGGTGTCGCTGCTCCAGTGCTTGTTCGTGCCCCAGACCTCCAGCTCTCCCGAGGAGAGCAACAGGCGCGCGCCCGGGTCGCCCCAGGTGCCGGTGGACCACAGGGCGTCGGTGGTGCTGCCCTGCTTGTAGACGACGAGGTTGCCGTCCGGCTGCATGAACGCGTACGCGCCCGGGTGGCCCCAGGTGCCGGTGGCCCAGACCTCGGGGCCGCGGGCGCCGGTGGGGCCCTCCAGACGCAGCACCAGGTTGCCGTCGGCCTGCATCGCCAGCACCGCCTCGCCGGCCTTCAGGGTCTGACCGGGCATCAGCTTGTCGCCGGCCGCCATCCAGGCCTCCGGCGCGGTGTCGGCCGACGCGGTGGTGGCGGGCGCCGACAGGGCGACGGCGGCGGCGCCGAGCAGCGCCGCGGCGGCGCGACGGAACGTGTTCTTCCGCATGCGGCGGAACTCCCCCTCGGTTGTGGGCCCATGGTGGGTGGGCCCACAACCTACCGTTGCGTGATCTTCACGGCGGGGGTGGGGCCGCGGGTTACCAGTTGCCCCAGGTGCCGGTGGACCACAGGGCCTGGTGGCCGCTGTTGTAGAGCACGAAGTTGCCGTCGTCCTGGACCTCTCCGTAGACGCCGGAGGCGCCCTTGACCGGGACGGACCAGATGGCCTGGGCGCCGTTGACCGGCATCAGGTGCAGGGCGCCGTAGTTCGGGTAGTCGCTGACGACGAGGTTCGACTTCCCGCGGTTCCAGGTGCCGCTGGACCACAGCGCGGCGCCGTCCCGCTTGCGGTAGAGCACCAGGTTGCCGTCGGGCTGGTTGAGCAGCCAGACCGAGTTCGAGTCGAGCCACTGCCCGGGCATCAGGTTGTTGCCCGAGTTGATCCGGGTCTGCGGGCGCCAGCCGCCGTCGCGGACCGCCCCGGACTCCCGGGTGTTGGTCTCCCACAGGAACATGTGGTCCTGGCCCTGGACGGTCAGCGCACCCTTGAACTGCGACAGGTACGCACCGGGGTGGCCCCAGGTGCCGGTGGACCACAGGGCGTCGGTGGTGCTGCCCTGCTTGTAGACGACCAGGTTGCCGTCCGGCTGCATGTACGCGTACGCGCCCGGGTGGCCCCAGGTGCCGGAGCTCCAGATGACGCCGACGCGGGTGCCGCCGGACGTGACCAGGTAGAGCACCAGGTTGCCGTCGCCCTGCATCACCAGGGTGGCGTCGCCGCTGGCCAGGGTCTGGCCCGGCAGCAGCTTCTGATCGCTCTTCAGGTCGGCGGACACGGTGTCGGCCGAGGCGGAGGCAGCGGGCGCCGCGAGGGCGATGGCGGCGGCGCCGAGCAGGGCCGCGGTCGTGCGTCCGAGCACGTTCTTCCGCATGTGGTGGGAACCCCTCTTGTCATGGGCCCACCGATCGGTGGGCCCACAACTTATACACACCGCGCGCCGGTCACCCCGGGGCGGGGAGGGTCAGGTCAGCCCTGGTTCCAGGTGCCGGTGGCCCACACCGCCGAGCCGTTGCTGTAGAGCACGAAGTTGGCGTCGTCCTGGACGACCCCGTAGAGGTCGGACGCGCCCCTGGCCGGGGTGGACCAGGCGGTCTGGCCGCTGCTGTCCTTCATCCGCAGCGCGGGGTCGGCCTGCGAGCGGCTGAGCACCAGGCTCGACTGCGGGCGGTTCCAGGTGTTGCTGGCCCAGATCGCGGCGCCGTCCCGCTTGCGGTAGAGCACCAGGTTGCCGTCGGGCTGGTCGACCAGCCACACCGAGTTCGACTGGATCCACTGGCCGGCTTCGACGTTGCGGTCGTTGGTGATGAAGGACTCCGGGCGGTCGCCGCCGAAGTCGACGGCGCGGGCGACGCCGGTGCGGCTCTCCCAGACCGCGTTGCCGCCGCGGGCCGGCCACACCGTCAGGCCGCCCCAGTTGAGCGTCAGGTGCCCGCCCGTGGTGCCCCACGTCCTGGTGCTCCACAGGGCGTCGGTGGTGCTGCCCTGCTTGTAGACGACCAGGTTGCCGTCCGGCTGCATGTACGCGTACGCGCCCGGGTTGCCGTAGGTGCCGGTGCTCCACATCGCGGTGGACACCCGGGCACCGGTCGGGCCCTCCAGGTACATCACCAGGTTGCCGTCGGCCTGCATCACCAGGACGGAGTCGCCGCTCTTCAGGCTCTGACCCGACGCGAGCTTCTCCCCGCTGCGCAGATCGGCGACGTCGGTCGCCGCCGAGGCGCCGGTGACGGGAGCCGTCACGGCGATGGCGGCGGCGCCGAGCAGGACTGCGGCGGCACGTCTGAACACGTTCTTCCCCATTGGGCGGAACTCCCCCTCGATCGTGGGCCCACGGCGTGTGGGCCCACTACTTCTACACCGCGTGCCTGACTGCTGTGGTGCGAGGGTCAGTTGTTGCCCCAGGTGCCGCTGCTCCACTTGGCCCGGTTGCCGCTGTCGTAGATCACGAAGTTGCCGTCGTCCTGCACGTGGATGTAGTCACCGCTCCGGCCCTTGACCGGGGTGGACCACACCACCGTGCCCTCCTTGAACATCTCCAGCGCGCCGGCGTACTGCGAGCCCCAGAGGAACGCGGTCGAGCCGGGACGGTTCCAGGTGCCGGTCGACCAGAGCGTCGCGCCGTCCCGCTTGCGGTAGAGCACGAGGTTGCCGTCCTGCTGGTTGATCAGCCAGACCGCGCTCGACTCCAGCCATCCTCCCGGCGGGATGCCCTGACCCTCGGCGAGGTAGGACTCCCGGTGGTCGACCCAGACGTCGCAGCAGGCGTAGACGGGCCCGGCGCCGGCGTCCCAGAGCCGCCGACTGCCGTCCGCGGAGCGCATCTCCAGCTCGCCCTGCGACAGCGCCAGCCGGGCGCCGTACTGGCCCCAGGTGCCGGTGGACCACAGGGCGTCGGTGGTGCTGCCCTGCTTGTAGACGACCAGGTTGCCGTCCGGCTGCATGTACGCGTAGGCGTTCGGGCTGCCCCAGGTGTGGCTGTTCCACAGGATCGGGCCGTGGGCACCATTGGCGGCGTTCAGGTAGAGCACCAGGTTGCCGTCGCCCTGCATCACCAGCTCGGAACTGTAGTTCTTCAGGCTCTGGCCCGGCATCAACTTGGCGCCGCTCTCCAGGAAGGCGGGCGTCCACTGTTCGGCGGAGGCGGTGGCGGCAGGCACCGCCATGGCTATCGCGGCGGCGCCCAGCAGCGCGGCGACGGTGCGTCTGAGAACGTGCTTCCGCATGCGGCGGAATTCCCCTCTGTGGTGGGCCCGCGAACTGCGAGCCCACACGTTATACACCTGTCCACGAACTGTTTTGAAGAGGTGTCAGGCCCGACGCTCGGTGCCGGCGGGAGACGCCGGGGCGAAGGAGAGCCCCCCGGCGGCCGGGAAGGAGGCTCCGGAGCAGGGCTCAACGCCCGTCGGCGCAGGAGGAGATGAGAGCCGGCACGCCGTCCAGCAGGCCGACCTCCGCGGCGCTCATCGTCGGGTTCGCGGCCCGCCGGGCGCAGGCCTCGGCGAGGTGCCGATCGGCGATCGGCGGGAGCCCGCGCAGCAGCGGGACCAGGATGCTGCGGGCCACGTCGGGACGGTCGTGCAGGGCCTGCGCGAGGATCACGGTGCTCATCGCGTCGTCGAGGCCGGGCTCGCCCTCGGCGGCGGTGCACCAGTCGATCACCACCGGGCCGTGCGCGGTCAGCAGCACGTTGTCGGGGTGCAGGTCGAGGTGGAGCACCCGGTCGCCGGGCCGGGCGGCCGCCCGCGGCGGTATCTCGTGCAGCCGGCGCAGCAGTTCGGCGAGCAGCTCGCCGGCCGCGCCCGGGCCGATCGCCCCGGAGACCAGCGACTCCAGCATGGTGGGCCCGCCGAGCCGCTCCATGATCAGGTCCTCGGGCCGCTCGGCGGCCCACACCGCGGGCACCGGATAGCCGTGCTCGGCCAGGTGCGTCATCACCTCGGCCTCCCCGACGGCGGTGAGCCCGTCCCGGTAACGGCGCAGGACCCGCCCGTCGTTCAGTGCCCAGACGTCCGCGGTGCGCCCGGTGCCGATCAGTTCGCCGATCTCCATGCGAGCAGAAGCTAGCGCCCCCGGCCCGGCGCGGGGAGGGGTACCGGCGGATCGTGCTGCATCCTTGATCGAACGGTGCGCCGGGAAAACCACGGGACGTTCCGCCCCCGGTGCGTGACACTGGTCGGATGAGCGCCCCCGCCCCCGAGGACGACGTCCCCGTACCGCCCCCGATCGCCGAACTCGCCCGTGGCGCACGGCTGTTGCCGGTCTGGCGCAACGAACTGGGCGGGACGACCTTCCACCTCGACGGCGACGGCGGCCGGTACGTGAAGTGGGCCCCGGCCGGCAGCGGCGCCGACCTCGACGCGGAGGCCGAACGCCTGCGCTGGGCACAGGCGTTCACCACCGTCCCCGAGGTGCTCGGCACCGGCGGCGACGACACCGGACGCTGGCTGCTGACAGCCGCCCTGCCCGGCCGCTCCGCCGTCGACCCCGACCTGCGCCGGACACCCGAGGTCGCCGTCCGCGCCATCGGCGAGGGGCTGCGCGCCTTCCACGAAGCCCTGCCCGCGGCCGACTGCCCCTACCGGTGGACCGCCGAGGACCGCGTCCGGCGCGCCGTCGCGCTGCGCCGCGACCCGGCCGACTGGCGCCCGGAGCACCGCCGCCACGCTACCGCCGACCGGGCGCTCGCGATCCTCGCCGACCCGCCGCCGATCGACGTCGAGGTGGTCTGCCACGGCGACGCCTGCGCCCCCAACACCCTGGTCGGCGAGGACGGCCGCACCACCGGCCACGTCGACCTGGGCACCCTCGGGGTGGCCGACCGCTGGGCCGACCTCGCGGTGGCGAGCTGGAGCACCGTCTGGAACTACGGCCCCGGCTGGGAGCACCCCCTGCTGGAGGCCTACGGCGTGCGGCCCGACGAGGCCCGCCTCGCCTACTACCGCCTGTTGTGGGACCTCACCTAGGGCCTGTCCGGCCGATCTTGCCGGGCGCGCGACGCCGGATCATCCCGCCTGGAAGCACCGGCAAACCATCCAAGTACACCCAGTACGAGGAC
>NZ_JBSGDD010000129.1:0-14507 GCF_053602195.1 Kitasatospora sp. NPDC004531
AACGCACCACGTCCGCAAGATCGCGACGCAGGACAATGACCTGCACTTGATCGCGACCTTGCGGACGTGGTGTGCGCTTGTCGCGCAGTTCCCCGCGCCCCTGGTTGTGCGCTCCCTGGTTTCGCCCCTAGAACGCCGCGTTCTCCTGGTAGGTGCCCCACTCCGCGCGGAGCGCGTGGCAGATCTCGCCGAGGGTGGCCTCCGCGCGGACGGCCTGGAGCATCGGCTCGATCATGTTGGCGCCCGAGCGGGCAGCGTCGAGCATCGCGTCGAGGCCGGCCCGGACGGCCGTCTCGTCGCGCTGCGACTTGCGGGCGGCGAGGACCCGGACCTGCTCGCGTTCGACCTCGTGGCTGACCCGGAGGATCTCCAGCTCGGGGGTGACGCTGCGGGGGTGGCAGTTGACGCCGACGACGCGCTTGTCGCCCTTCTCGACGCCCTGCTGGTAGCGGAACGCGGCCTCGGCGATCTCGCCGGTGAACCAGCCCTCCTCGATGCCGCGCAGGATGCCGGCGGTCATCGGGCCGATCGGGTGCTCGGCGCTGCCCTTGTCCAGGATGCGCTGGAAGATCTCCTCGACCTGCGCCTCGATCTTGTCGGTGAGCGCCTCGACGTACCAGGAGCCGCCGAGCGGGTCGGCGACGTTGGTGACGCCGGTCTCCTCCATGATCACCTGCTGGGTGCGCAGCGCGATCTCGGCGGCCTGTTCGCTGGGGAGGGCGAGGGTCTCGTCGAGGGCGTTGGTGTGCAGCGAGTTGGTGCCGCCGAGGACGGCGGAGAGCGCCTCGACGGCGGTGCGGACCACGTTGTTGTACGGCTGCTGGGCGGTGAGCGAGACGCCCGCGGTCTGGGTGTGGAAGCGCAGCCACTGCGCCTTGTCGGTCTTGGCGCCGAAGTGGTCGCGCATCCAGCGGGCCCAGATGCGGCGGGCGGCGCGGAACTTGGCGATCTCCTCGAAGAAGTCGAGGTGGGCGTCGAAGAAGAAGGACAGGCCGGGGGCGAAGACGTCGACGTCGAGGCCGCGGGACAGGCCCAGTTCCACGTAGGCGAGGCCGTCGGCGAGGGTGTAGGCGAGTTCCTGGGCGGCGGTGGCTCCGGCTTCGCGGATGTGGTAGCCGGAGACGGAGAGCGGCTTGTAGGCGGGGATGCCCTTGGCGCAGTGCTCCATCAGGTCGCCGATGAGGCGCAGGTGGGGCTCGGGGGCGAAGAGCCACTCCTTCTGCGCGATGTACTCCTTGAAGATGTCGGTCTGCAGGGTGCCGTTGAGGACGGCGGGGTCGACGCCCTGGCGCTCGGCGGCGACCAGGTACATGCAGAAGATCGGGACGGCGGGGCCGGAGATGGTCATCGAGGTGGTGACCTCGCCGAGCGGGATGCCGTCGAACAGCACCTCCATGTCGGCGGCGGAGTCGATGGCGACGCCGCAGTGGCCGACCTCGCCGAGCGCCTTGGCGTCGTCGGAGTCGTAGCCCATCAGGGTGGGCATGTCGAAGGCGACGGAGAGGCCGCCGCCGCCCGCCTCCAGGATCATCCGGTAGCGCTCGTTGGTCTGCTGGGCGTTGCCGAAGCCGGCGAACTGGCGGATGGTCCAGGTGCGGCCGCGGTAGCCGGTGGGGTGCAGGCCGCGGGTGTAGGGGTACTCGCCGGGCCAGCCGATCCGCTCGAAGCCCTCGACCTCCTGCCCGGCGGGCGGGCCGTAGACCGGCTCGACGGTCTCGCCGCTCAGCGTGGTGAAGTCGGCGTCGCGCTTGCGCGCCTTGTCGTACCGCTGCTGCCAGCGCTGCCGGCCGGCTTCGATCTGCTCGGCGTCCATCGGCTCCGACTCCGCTCCGTGCGGCCGCCCGGTGGGTGGGCGGCACAACTACTTGGATGTCCTACTAATTTACTCGGACGTCCTAGTACCTGTCGATGGCTCTCGGCTCCGGACAGCACGAAGGGCGCCCCTCCCGAAGGGGAGGGGCGCCCGACAGAGCAGGTGCGCGGCGAATCAGGCCGCGGCGGGCTCCGGCGCGGCGATCAGCGGGGCGACCTCGCGGCTGACCTTGCGCTCGACGAAGAACACGGCGGTGGGGATGGTGCCGGCCAGCAGCACCCAGGCGAGCTTGCCGAGCGGCCACTTGGCCTTGGTGCCGAGGTCGAAGGCGAGCACCAGGTAGACCACGTACAGCCAGCCGTGCGCGATGCCGACGGCGGTGGTGAAGCCGGCGGCGCCCGAGACGTCCAGGACGTACTTGGCGATCATCCCGGCGGTGAGCAGGATCAGGAGGACGCCGGTGATGTAGGCCATGGCGCGGTAGCGGGTCAGCACACTCTGCTTCATGCCATCGAGGGTAACCGGCCCTACGGGTGCTCCCGGCCGGGGCCCTCCCGGCGCGGCAGGTCGAAGTCGCCGGCGGCCACCCGCAGCGGGCGGAGCAGGTCGAACACCTCGCGGCAGGCGTCCTCGTCGTAGCCCTCCAGGCCGAACTCGACGGCCATCAGGTCGCGGGTGGCCCGCTCGACGACCTTGCGGCCGCGGTCGGTGATGGCGGCGAGGACGCCGCGGCCGTCGAGCGGGTTGGGGCGGCGGGCGACCAGGCCGGCCCGCTCCAGGCGGTCGACGGTGTTGGTGACGCTGGTGGGGTGCACCATCAGCCGCTCGCCGATCTTGGACAGCGGGAGTTCGCCGGAGCGGCTGAAGGTGAGCAGCACCAGGGCCTCGTAGCGGGCGAAGGTCAGGCCGTAGGGCTTCACCACGGCGTCCACCCGGGCCAGCAGGATCTGGTGGGCGCGCATCACCGAGGTGATCGCCGCCATGGCCGGCACGCTGCCCCAGCGACGGGTCCAGAGCTCGTCGGCGCGGGCGATCGGGTCGAAGTCGAGGGCGAGGGGCTTGGGCACGCCCCCACGGTACTCGCGGGGCGGGACGGGGGTAGCAGGTGTCCACGATGGTGGACAAGGCCGCCGATTGGCGGGTTCGCGCCAAACAGACAACCGCCTTCAATCACCGGCCCTTTCACCGCATATTCCGTCACTATTCAGTGAAAGCGCGGGAGTTGGGCCGAGGCCCAGCCAGCACCGCATGGTTCGCAGTGAAACCTGCGATTTCCCGATCGTTCCCCCCACGCCGGGCTGGCGAGAGTTTGCCAATAGTTGCCGAGGATCTGTTCCCGGATTTGAACGATTGTCATGCTTCTGCCCAGCCCCGTTCGACCCGCCGGCCCCACCCCACCGGCGACCGTCGTTCTGACCGCACGGAGCTGCACGTCAGCACCCGTTTCCGCCCCAGCAGGCACTGACCCCCGGTGCCCCGGAACGAGGTGCGACCGCGCATGCGGTTGATCCGGAAGGAACCCGTACGTGAAGCGAAAGCTCGCTGTCGGAGCCGTTCTCTCTGCCTCTGCCCTGCTGGCCGGCGCGATCCAGGTGAGCGCCGGGATCGCGCAGGCGGCCCCCAACCCGGCCGCCGGCCACAGCCGCGGCGACCTGCTGGCGCTGGCCGCCTCGCAGGCCCCGTCCTCCGCCAAGGCCCTGGGCCTGGGCGCCCAGGAGAAGCTGGTCGTCAAGGACGCCATCGTCGACGCCGACGGCACCCGCCACTTCCGTTACGAGCGCACCTTCGGCGGACTGCCGGTGCTCGGCGGCGACCTGGTCGTGCACCAGGACGCCAAGGGCAAGGTCCGCTCCTCCGACAAGGCCGTCGACGGCAGCCTGGCCCCCGCCTCGCTGAGCCCGAAGCTGACGGCCGCCCAGGCCGCCGGCAAGGCGACCGGCGCGGTGCAGTCCACCGTCGGCATCGCCAAGGACGCCGACGAGTCCGCCCTGACCTCGGTCTCCGGCGCCACCGGCAGCTCCGAGCTGGTGATCTGGGCCGCCGACGGCGCCCCGCGCCTGGCCTACCGCACCACCGTCGAGGGCGTGCGGGCCGACGGCACCCCGAGCCGCCAGAAGCTGGTCACCGACGCCGACACCGGCGAGGTCCTCTCCACCCACGAGGAGATCCAGACCGCCGACGCGACCGGCACCGGCAACGGCGTCTTCGTCGGCAGCGTCTCGCTGACCACCACGCTGACCAGCGGCACCTACACGCTGAAGGACGCCACCCGCGGCGGCCAGTACACCACCACCCTCGCCAACAAGACCTCCGGCAAGGGCACCCTGTACTCGAAGACCACCAACAGCTGGGGCACCGGCACCGTCTCCAACGGCGAGTCCGCCGCCGTGGACGCCCAGTACGGCGCGGCCGTCACCTGGGACTTCTACAAGAACACCTTCGGCCGCAACGGCATCCGCAACGACGGTGTCGGCGCCTACAGCCGGGTCCACTACGGCAGCAACTACGTCAACGCCTTCTGGGACGACAGCTGCTTCTGCATGACCTACGGCGACGGCTCGTCCAACACCCACCCGCTGACCGAGCTGGACGTCTCCGGCCACGAGATGAGCCACGGCGTCACCTCCAACACCGCCGGCCTGAACTACTCGGGCGAGTCCGGCGGCCTGAACGAGGCGACCTCGGACATCTTCGGCTCGATGGTGGAGTTCTACGCCAACCTGTCGAAGGACGTGCCGGACTACCTGATCGGCGAGCTGATCAACATCAACGGCAACGGCACGCCGCTGCGCTACATGGACAAGCCCTCCAAGGACGGCGCGTCCGCCGACTACTGGTCCTCCACGGTCGGCAGCAAGGACGTCCACTACTCCTCGGGCGTCGCCAACCACTTCTTCTACCTGCTGGCCGAGGGCAGCGGCGCCAAGACCATCAACGGCGTCAGCTACAACTCGCCCACCTACAACGGCGCCGCCCTCACCGGCATCGGCCGGGCCGCGGCCTCCCAGATCTGGTACCGCGCGCTGACCGTCTACATGACCTCCACCACCAACTACAAGGCCGCGCGCACCGCGACCCTGAACGCGGCGAAGGACCTGTACGGCACCGGCTCGACCCAGTACAACGCGGTGGCGGCTGCCTGGAGCGGCGTCAACGTGAACTGACCCCCACCGGGTAGCGAAAAAGCTCGCGGCGGCCGGGCCTCCCACGAGGGGGCCCGACCGCCGCGCACCACGTGGTGGATTCAGGCGGTGGCCGGCTTCGCCGCGGCCTGCTCGCCGCGCTCCTCCTTGGCCAGCATCCGCTCGGCGAAGAAGCCGCCGGTGGGCAGCACCGACAGCACGAACAGCACCGCCGTGCGCTTCGGCTCCCAGCGGCGCTCCTTCGCCGCCAGCGCCAGGAAGACCACGTACAGCACGAACAGCGCGCCGTGGATCGCGCCCATCACCGGCACGCCGTTGAAGCTGGTGGTGCGCTTCAGCACCGAGCAGACCAGCAGCAGGATGAACGACAGCCCCTCGGGGCCGGAGACCAGGCGCAGGCGGTGGACAGCAGCGATGCTCTTCACGGGATTCCTCACGGGGCACGGGCGACGGGGTTTGTGAACGGGTGCACAAACCGGGTCTATTATCACCGACCCGCCGTCGGGGCCGACCCCGGACCCCCTATCCTGCTGTGCTGCGCGCGGCCTGACCGGCAGGCCCGCGAATCCACGGGGGGACGCACCACATGCTGAGGCGAGACTGGGACCGGCACACCTGTGCCCGGCGCGGCCACATCACCTACGCACCCGACGAGACCGACCTGCGGACGCGGCTGCAGGCCGCCACCGCGCTCGGCACCGCCTGGCGCTGCCTGCGCTGCGGCGACTTCGCGCTCGGCGAGCCGCACGGCTCCGGGCCGGCCGACGAGGCGCCGCTGGTGCCCCGCGGCAAGGCCCTGCGCGACCTGTTCATCCTGCGCTTCCTGGCCGTCGAACGGCTGCTGCGCGGCCTGCTGATCGTGGTCGCCGCCTGGGCGGTGTGGAAGTTCTCCAACAGCCAGGACGCGGTGCGCCGGATCTTCGACGAGAACCTCACCGTCTTCAAGCCCGTCACCGACCACTTCCACTACGACCTCGACCACTCGCCGATCGTCGACACCATCCGCAAGACCTTCGACTACCGGCACAGCACCCTGATCTGGGTCGCCCTCGCGCTGGTGGTCTACGCCCTGGTCGAGATCGTCGAGGCGTTCGGCCTGTGGTGGGGGCAGCGCTGGGCCGAGTACCTGACGGTGGTCGCCACCGCCGCGTTCCTGCCCCTGGAGGTCTACGAACTCACCGAGCACGTCAGCGCGTTGAAGATCTGCACGCTGCTGCTGAACATCGTCGCGGTGCTCTGGATCATGCTCTCCAAGCGGCTGTTCGGCCTGCGCGGCGGCGTCGCCGCGTTCGAGGCCGAGAAGCACTCCGCCTCGCTGCTGGAGGTGGAGACCGCCGCCGGAGCCCTGCCGCAGACCGCCTGACGGCGCGTCCGATGTGCCGGTTCCGTACCGGCTCGCCCGGCCCTCTCCCCACCGAGGGGGGAGGGCCGCTACATTCCGGAACGTGGCACAGTTCCGACTCCAGGGGTCAAAGGTCCTCGCCGTCGATCTCGCCGGCGACACCGTCAAGGCACGCAACGGCTCGATGGTCGCCTACACCGGGCAGATGGGCTTCAAGAAGCTCTCCGGCGGCGGCGACGGCCTGCGCGGCATGGTCACCCGCCGGCTCACCGGCGAGCGCATGGAGGTCATGGAGGTGAGGGGGCAGGGCACCTGCTACTTCGCCGACCGGGCCACCGAGATCAATCTGGTCCGGCTGAACGGCGAGACGCTGTTCGTCGAGTCCGACAACCTGCTGTGCACCGAGGCGACTCTGCGCACCGGCACCTCCTTCACCGGCCTGAACGGCATGGCGAGCGGCAACGGCCTGTTCACCACCAAGGTCGAGGGCCAGGGCTGGGCCGCCGTCACCTCCGACGGCCCGGCCGTGATCCTGCGGGTCGGCCAGGGCCTGCCGCTGCGGGTCGACCCCGGCGCGTACATCGCCCACACCGGCAACCTCCACCGCGCCCTCAAGTCCGGCGCCGGCTGGACCACGCTGATCGGCGAGGGCGGCGGCGAGGCCATGCAGGTCGAGTTCACCGGCGAGGGCCTGGTCTACGTCCAACCCTCCGAGCGCCTGACCCTCGGAGGCGACGCCTGATGGCCTTCACCCGGATCAACCACAAGATGATCTCCGCCCAGGTCTTCCCCGGCCAGCGCATCCTGTCGCAGCGCGGCGCGATGCTCGGCTACACCGGCGAAGTCACCTTCCAGCCCAACCTGATGGGCGGCCAGGGCGGCGTCATGTCGATGATCGGCCGCCGGGTCGCCAACGAGGACACCCCGCTGATGACCGTCGAGGGCCACGGCACCGTGATGTTCGGCCACGGCGGCCACCACGTCCACGTCATCGACCTGGCCGGCGACACCCTGTACGTCGAGGCCGACCGGCTGCTCGCCTTCGAGGGCAGCCTCCAGCAGTCGACCATGTTCATGGGCCAGCAGGGCGGCCTGATGGGCGTGGTCCGCGGCCAGGTCACCGGACAGGGGCTGTTCACCACCCAGCTCACCGGCAAGGGCGCCGTCGCCGTCATGGCCCACGGCGGCGTCGTCGAACTCCCCATCTCCCCCGGCCTCCCCGTCCACGTCGACCCGCAGGCCTACGTCGCCCACCGCGGCCAGGTCACCAACAAGCTGTCCAGCGCGCTCGGTTGGCGCGACATGATCGGACGCGGCTCCGGCGAGGCCTTCCAACTCGAACTCTCCGGACACGGCATGGTCTACGTCCAGGCCAGCGAGGTGAAGCTCTGATGACCTACCCACCGCTGCTCCAGGGCCCCGGCGGCGACGGCCCCCAGGTCTGGGACCCGTACACGCTGCCCGTCAACGACAACGTCAACCCGTACTGCTTCTCGGTGGACCTGAACGGCGCGTACTACCTGCAGAAGGGCAAGATGATCGCCTACTACGGCGAGATGCGCTTCTCCGGGATCGGCCGCGGCGCCCTCGACCGGGTCCTCGAACAGAACTTCAACTCCCCGCTGCACGCCGCCGACTGGGTCGTCGCCGAGGGACGCGGCAAGCTGCTGCTCGCCGACCGCGCGTACGACCTCAACTCCTACGACCTGGAGGACGGCAACCTCACCGTCCGCTCCGGCAACCTGCTGGCCTTCGAACCCACCCTGCGGCTCAAGCAGTCGATCATCCCCGGGTTCCTCACCCTGCTCGGCACCGGCAAGTTCGTCGCCGCCTCCAACGGCCCCGTGCACTTCGTCGAACCCCCGCTCCGGGTCGACCCGCAGGCCCTGGTCGGCTGGGCGGACTGCCCCGCGCCCTGCCACCACTACGACCACAGCTACCTGCACGGCGTCCTCGGCGGGATCCGGCACCTGACCGGGATCGGCGGCGCGAGCGGCGAGGAGCACCAGTTCGAGTTCATCGGGGCGGGGCAGGTGCTCATGCAGTCCTCCGAGACGGTCCTCGCGGAACAGCCGGTCGGCGTCGTCGGCGAACAGTCCGGCGTCCCGCACCAGCAACCCACCCAGGCGATGCCGGGGCTTGGCAACCTCCGCGACCTGGGCCGCCAGTTCGGCCTGTGAGGACTTAGGGAGCGCGGACAGGGAGCAGCGAAACCAGGGAGCGCACCACCAGGGGCGCGGGGAACTGCGCGACAAGCGCAAGGCCCGTCCGCAAGGTCGCGATCAAGTGCAGGTCATTGTCCTGCGTCGCGATCTTCAGGACGTGGTGCGTTCCCCTTCGCGCAGTTCCCCGCGCCCCTGGTTGTGCGCCCACTCTCCCTTACAGCGCAGTGAACGTCACCGGGAGGGACACGAGCGCTCGGTGGACCGGGCCCTGGCGCCAGAGGATCTCGTCCGCGGGGACGGCCAGCCGGAGGTCGGTGAGGCGGCTGATGAGGTACTCGATGGCGGTGACGGCCATCAGGACGGCCGGCTGCCGGGCGGGGCAGCGGTGCGGGCCCGCGCCCCAGGCGAGGTGCGCGTAGGAGCCGCCGAGGGACTCGCTCTCGTCGGCGGGCAGCACCGCCTGCGCGTTCGCGGAGGCGTAGGAGATCAGGACGGGCTGGTCGGGCGCGATCTCCGTGCCGTGGAAGGTGATCGGCCGCCGGGTGTAGTGCGGCGCGAAGTTGGACAGCGGCGGGTCCGTCCAGAGCACTTCGTTGACCGCGTCGTGGGCGCTGAGCGCGCCGCTGTGCAGGGAGCCGGCGTAGCGGTCGTCGGAGAGCATGCGCAGCAGCGCGTTCGCCGTGAGGTTGGCGGTGGGTTCGTGGCCGGCCATCAGCGTCAGCGTGATGTGGCGGACGACTTCTTCGTCGGCGAGCTTCGCGGGGTGGCCGATGAACGCGGAGATCAGGTCGTGCCGGGGTGCGGTGCGGCGTTCGGCGACCAGGCCGGTGATGACGGCGACGAGGTCGGCGTACGCGGCGGCGGCGCCGGTGGAGGATTCGAAGGAGCGGTAGATCGCGCTGCTGATCCGGTCGATGTCGTGGTCGGGGATGCCGTACCAGGAGGTGAGGATGAGCAGCGGGAGCCGGTAGGCGTACTGGCCGAGGATGTCGGCCCTGCCGGTGGAGGCGAATTCGCCGATGAGCTGTTCGGCGACGGCGGTGGTGTCGCGTTGCAGCAGGTGGGGTTCGAGGATGCCGACGCTGTCGGTGATGACCTGGCGGTAGCGGGCGTGGGTGGCGCCGTCGGAGAACAGCGCGGTGGGGCGCCAGCCGAGCATCGGCATGATGGGCGAGTCGGGGGGCTGGGTGGCCTGCCAGACGCGGGGGTCGCGGGTCCAGGTCTCGGTGTCGCGGAGGACTTCCAGGGCGACGTGGTAGTCGGTGACCAGCCAGGCGTCGATGCCGGGGGCGAGTTCGACGGGGGCGAGCGGTCCGCGGTCGCGCAGCCGGGCGTAGTGGGCGTGCGGCTGGGCGGCGAACTGCGGCCCGTAGAGGGCGGTGCGGGTCATCGGGCGGTCTCCTGGGGGAGGCGGTCCAGGACGTGCTCGGTGAGCGCGATCAGGGCGTCCAGGCAGCTTTCGCGCTGCCGGGCGTCGCATTCGACGAGCGGGGTGGCGGGGTCGAGGTCGAGCGCGGCGCGGATCTTGTCGAGCTCGATCGGCGGGGTGTCGGGGAAGCGGTTGACGGCGACGGCGTAGGGCAGGCCGGCTTCCTCGATGAGGTCCATGGCGTCGAAGGCGTCGCCGAGGCGGCGGGTGTCGGCGAGGACGAGTGCGCCGAGGGCGCCGCGGGCGAGGTCCTCCCAGAGCGGCAGGAAGCGGCGTTGGCCGGGGGTGCCGAAGAGGTAGAGGACGAGGTCGCCGCCGGGCAGGGTGAGCCGTCCGAAGTCGACGGCGACGGTGGTGGCGGTCTTGCCGGGGATCCGGGCGGTGTCGTCGACCGGGATGCCCCGGGCGGTCATGGTCTCCTCGGTGTGCAGGGTCGGGATCTCCGACAGCGAGCGCACGAAGGTGGTCTTCCCGACCCCGAACGGCCCGGTGATCATGAGTTTCATCAGGATCGGGTCGGTGGCGGGGAGGTACACGGGGCTGCTGCCCGTGCTACTTGAGGGCGCGAAGTCCACTGAGGAGCCTTTCGGCGAGGTCCCGGTTGACCGGCTGGGCGGAGGGGATCGGTGCGCGGACCTTGAGGGCGCCGCGTTCGGCCAGGTCGGCGGCGATGAAGACGGTCGCGCTGACCGGGAGGCGGAGGTGGGCGGCCGCCTCGGCGACGGTCAGCGCGCCGGGGCGGACGAGTTCCCATAACTGGCGGTGTTCGCCGCCGAGCCCGGCGGGGAGGTCGGCGGCGGCGTGCAGGACGCTGAGCCGGTCCAGGCCGTGCTTGCCGGGGGCCAGGTCGCGGCCCTGGGTGGCGAGGTAGGCGGGGACGAGTCGGCGGTGGGGCCCGCTGGGTGTGGTCATGTCCCGCTCGCCTCCCGGGCGGGGCTGGCGAGGGCTCTGGCGAGCGCGGCGACCTGGACCTGCATCTGGTAGGCGATGGTGCCGAGGTCGGCGCCGGGGGTGGCGAACACGGCGAGCGAGGAGTTGGCGCCGGCCGGGGTGACCACGGCGTAGCCGAGGTCGGACTCGACGACGGTCTGGGTGAGCCGGACCTGCTCGGCCTCGGTGAAGGCGACGGTGAACGCGCGCGCGGCGGCGTGCAGCGAGGCGGTCATCGCGGCGACCCGGTCGGCGTTGTCCCGGCCGAGGTCGGCGGAGTGGCCGGTGACCAGGCCGTCGCCGGTGGCGATGACGGCGTTCTGCACACCGGGCAGGTCGAGCAGCGGGGTGAGGACCCAGGAGAGGTCCTCGGTGTGGCGGCGGAGCTGGGTGGTCACGGGGTTTCTACTCCTTCGGGTGCGGCGGGTCCGTCGGGGCCGGGGCTGTGCTGGGCGGCGCTGCGGCCGGCGAGGGTGCCGGACTGCAGGGCCGACCACGCGGAGCGGGCCCGGTCCGGGGTGCTGCCCGCCGGGGACGGGAGGGCGGCCGGCGCGTCCTGCTGCGGAACGCGCGGGCTGCGGCGCTTGCGGGTGGGAAGTGCGTCGCCCGCGTCGAACACCGGTGTGGTCTGGGTGATCGGGCGGGGGGCGAGCGCGGAGAGCGGGGCGGCCGGGTCGGTCAGCGTGAGCAGGTCGGCGGGCAGCCGCAGGATGGCCCGGACGCCGCCGTACGGGGACGGCTCGACCCGGCAGCCGAAGCCGAACTGGCGGCAGAGCAGGCCGATGACCGCGAAGCCGGCCTGCGGCGGGTCGCCGAGTTCGGTGAGCAGGACCTCGGCGCGGCCGCCGAGCAGGTCGCCGGCCCGTTCCAGCTGGTCGGGCTCCATGCCGACGCCCATGTCGTCGACCACCACCAGGGCGCCGGAGCTGCCCTGTTCGATGGAGACCACGACGCGGGTCTCGGGGTGCGAGTAGGCGGTGGCGTTGCCGAGGATCTCGGCGAGGGCGATGGCGACGGGTTCGGCGGCGCGGGCGGCCACCGCGAGCCGGGGTTCGCGCAGGTGGTTGGTGATCTCGATGCGGGCGTAGCCGGCCACCCGGGACTGCGCGCCGACGCAGAGTTCGGCGAGCGGGGAGGCCTCCCGGGTCATGCCGGGCCAGGCGCCGGAGAGCACCGCGAGGGACTGCACCCGGCGCAGGGTCAGTTCGTTGCGGAAGTCGAGGGCCAGCAGGCGCGGGTCGTCGACGCTGAGCTGGATCTCCTCCAGCAGCGAGCGGACCTGGATCAGCAGGGCCTGGATCTTGGACGCGGCGCCGCGCAGCGCGGCCCGGGCGGCGGCGTCGGTGCGGTCGCGTTCGGCGAGCACGGCCCGGACGGCGGCGGTGAGCGCGCCGTCCAGGGCCTGGTGGAGCTCCTCGGTGCCGCCGGTGGCGTCGAGCGGCCCGGGGACGGGCGTCCGGGGGTGGGTGAGCGCCGTGGTGGCGGCGGGCAGCCGTTCCTGGGCGAGGTGGACGAGTTCGCGCACGGCGGCGGTGCAGCGGGCTTCGGCGACGGTGCGGTGGGCCTCCGCGGTGCGGGCCGCGGTGTCGGCGTCGCGGGCGCGTTCCTCGGCGGCGTCGGCGTGGGCGCCGGCGGCCTCGGCCCGGTCCTGGGCGGCGCGGGCGGCGGCGTCGGCGGCGCGGGTGCGCTGTTCGGCGCCGTCGGCGCGGGCGTGGGCGGCGCGGGCCGAGGTGTCGGCGTCGGCGGCGCGCTGTTCGGCGGCCCGGGCGCGGCGGGTGGCGCGGCGCAGCGCCCACAGCAGGGGTCCTGCGGTCAGGGCGGCGCCGGCCAGCAGGGCGAGCACGATCTCGACCATGGGGTCCTCGGGGGGTGTCGTCGTCGCGGGTCGGGGGTCAGACGGTGCTGGTGGCGCTGTCGGCGCCGCGTTGCCGGGCGAGGCCGGCCATCCGGCCGACGACCTCCATCATGGCGGGCGGTTCGCTGCCGTCGAGGTGCCGGTACTCGGTGCTGATGGTGACCAGCAGCCGTTCGGGCAGGCCGAGTTCGGGGTAGCGGCGTTCGTCGATGACGGTCTGCGCGGCCTCGGCGGCCGGGACGCCGGCGGCGTGCAGGGCGTGGGCGCGGTCGCGGACGTGGCCGAGGTACTCGGCGTGCGCGCGCAGGTCGTAGCGGGTGAGCAGTGGGCCGTGGCCGGGGACGACGGTCTCGGCGCCGGTGGCGAGGACGCGTTCGACGGCGTCGATGACGTTGCCGAGCGGGCCGGCCCAGTGCACGGGGTGGTCGCCGGGGCGGTCGGCGGTGGAGCCGAAGACGATGTCGCCGGTGAACACGGTGGAGCGGGTGGGCAGGTGGACGATCAGGTCGCCGCTGGTGTGGGCCGGCGGGAGGCTGCTGACCTGCACCGGGATGTCACCGACGCGCAGTTCGAGTTCGCCGGTGAAGACGGTGTCGGGCCGGATCGGCGGGGTGTCGGCCCAGTCGAAGCAGCCGAAGTGCTCGTGCAGGTAGGCACCGGTGTCGCTGGCCGGGTCGAGGCTCTGCAGCAGGGTGTGCTGCTGCTCGGGGGTCGGCTCGTAGGCGATGTGGTGCAGCGCCTCGTGGGTGGTGATGAGTTCGGCGTCGGGCAGCACGCCCGCGCCCCACATGTGGTCGCCGTTGGCGTGGGTGACGACGATGCGGTCGACGGTGACGCCCTTGGGCAGGACGGCGCGGGTGCGGTCGAGGAACTGCCCGGCCAGCTTGCGGTCGTAGGGGGTGTCGATCCACAGCGCGGTGCGGCCGGAGGCGACCAGGCCGCAGTTGGCCAGGCCCCATCCGCGCTGCTGGGGCTGCCAGGCGTACACGCCGTCGGCTATCGAATGGAAGTTCGCGCTCCGCGTCGTCATGGGCGCGATTATGCCTAACGTGCCGTCACCGTCCGACTGCAGCCCGGAAATTGAACATGTTCTTTTCAATCCCGCCAGGCGGGAGGGCGGTGGTGCGGATGCGAATCAATCCGGCGGGCGCGGGCGGAGTCTTTACCTCGGGCACCCGTTCGTGAATTTGTACAACATTGAACAACCTTCGCTATACTGGCCGCATGGATACATCCGTGACCGAAGCGCCGGCGGTCTCCGCCTCCCCCGCGGAGGAGGACGCACCCTGGCTCGACTCCCGTGAGCAGCGGCTCTGGCGTGCCCACCTGGAGGTCGGGAAGCTGCTCGAACACCAGCTGAGCCGGGAACTGCACGCGCACAACCTCGCCATCAACGACTACGAGATCCTCGTGGTGCTCTCCGAGTCCCCCGAGCGCCGGATGCGGATGACCGACCTGGCCACCGCCACCCTGCAGTCCAAGAGCCGGCTCTCCCACCAGATCACCCGGATGGAGACGGCCGGCCTGGTGCTGCGCCAGGAGTGCCCCGGCGACCGCCGCGGCCTCTACGCGCACCTGACCGACCAGGGCTGGGAGACGCTGCGCAAGGTCGCCCCCGACCATGTGCGCAGCGTCCGCGAGCACTTCATCGACCGCCTCGGCGACGAGCAGCTGGACGCGATGTACGCCGCCCTCGCGCCGATCGCCGAGCACCTGCGGTCGCTGCGCGGCCGGAGCTAGTGCTTTGACCGGGATGGTTCGCCGGGTTGGTGCTGCGCGCGGTTGGATGTGCGGTGTTGCCCGTTGATCCGGACCGTTGGGGGTGTGGTG
>NZ_JBSGDD010000130.1:0-14065 GCF_053602195.1 Kitasatospora sp. NPDC004531
ACAACTCGCTTGCCAGGACGGGCGGTTCAGGGTGTATGAATCGTCCGCCCGCACCGATCGCGGGCCATGGACAAGGGGGGTCTCCGCCGCATGCGGAAGAACGTCTTCAAGCGCACCACCGCCGCCCTGCTCGGCGCCGCCGCCATCGCCCTCGCGGCCCCGGCCGGCACCGCCGCGGCGACCACGCCGCCGGCCACCCAGGGCACCGTCCTGTCGACCGGCAAGCAGCTCCTGCCGGGGCAGAGCATGATCAGCGGCGCGACCGAGCTGGTCATGCAGGACGACGGCAACCTGGTGCTCCACCTGGACAACGACTCCGGCCGCCGCGGCCCGGTGCTGTGGTCCATCGGCACCTGGGGCAACCCGGGCGCGTACGCCTTCATGCAGCCCGACGGCAACTTCGTCGTCTACCGCCAGGGCGGCGGCCCCGACACCGGCGGCGCCCTGTGGAGCACCGGGACGTGGGGCCACCCCGGCGCGGCCCTCTCCCTGCTGAACGGCTCGCTGGACGTCATCGGTCAGGGCGGCTACTGGCAGGCCGTCACCGAATTCGGCCCGGGCAGCGGGAAGGACCGGTTCGGCCCGCTGCCCTCGACGCTCGACGGCCACCGCTGGATCGAGTCGAACTCGGTCTGGCTCGTCATGCAGGCCGACGGCAACCTGGTGCTCTACCGCAAGCGCGACGGCGCAGCCCTGTGGTCCACCGGCACGTACGGCCGTTCGGGCTACACGTACGCGACCGCCGCCGGCTCGACGAACGAGAGCGCGCTGCAGCTGATCAACTTCGACGCCGGCTCCTTCCCGATCTGGTCGCTGCCGATCAAGGGCCGGCCCGGCGACTACGCGGTGGTGCAGGACGACGGCAACTTCGTGCTCCGCAGCAGCGACGGCACCGCGCGCTGGTCCAGCGGCACCTGGGGCAACTGGTAACCGCCCCGGGGGACGGCGCGGCACGCTGGTCCACCGGCACCTCGGCCAACCGGTAACCGCTCCGGGACGGTGCCACGCGGCGTCGACAAATCGCCTGGCAGAGCGGGTGCGAACGGGTGTATGAATCATGCGCCCGCGCGAATCGTGGGCGCACGGAACAGAGGGGATCTCCGCCGCATGCGGAAGAACGTCTTCAAGCGCACCACCGCCGCCCTGCTCGGCGCGGCCGTCATCGCCGTCGCCGCGCCCGCCGGCACCGCCGCCGCGAAGCCGCCGGCGACGGAGTCGACGGCCCTGCTGAGCGGTCAGAAGCTCCTGTCGGGGCAGAGCATGATCAGTGGTGAGTCCGAGCTGGTGATGCAGCAGGACGGCAACCTGGTGCTCTACCTGGACGGCGACACCGGCCACCGCGGCCCGGTGCTGTGGGCCGCCGGCACGTACGGCAACCCGGGTGCGTACGCCTCCATGCAGCCCGACGGCAACTTCGTCGTCTACCGCCAGGGCGGCGGGCCGGACACCGGCGGCGCCCTGTGGAGCACCGGTTCGTACGGCCACCCGGGCGCGGTCGCCTCGCTGCTGAACGGCTGGTTCGCGGTCTCCGGCCAGGCGTTGTACTGGCAGACCCACACCGGCTACACCCCGGCCGTCGGCGCCACCAACGACAGGCTCGACGCGCAGCGCAACACCCTGGCGTCCGGCACCTGGATCGAGTCGAACTCGGTCTGGCTGATCATGCAGACCGACGGCAACCTGGTGCTCTACCGCAAGCGCGACGGCGCCGCGCTGTGGTCCACCGGGACGTACGGCCACCCGGGCACGAACCTCTCCATCATGGGCGCGACGAACTCCGGGGCGCTGTGGCTGATCGCCGGCGGCGAAGGCCGGATCTGGATGCTCCCGGTCGCGGGCCGGCCCGGTGACTACGTCAAGATCCAGGACGACGGCAACTTCGTCCTCTACGGCGGCGACGGCACCGCGCGCTGGTCCACCGGCACCTGGGGCAACTGGTAACCGCCCGCCCCGAGGGTGCGCCGGGCTCCGGATCCTGCGCGCACCCTTGACGGTGCACCGACCAGCGCCTACGGTGCGGACACCGATGGCCCCGGGCGGGTGGCCACGGCATCCCCCCGTTCCGCGCCAGGAAGGGCGGCCGCGTTGCCCGTTCACCCGCTCCCCCAGTCCGACCGCGCCGTCCCCCTGCCGGGCGGCGACCACCCGTCACCGGCCCCCGGCCGGGCCGCTCCGGGCGGTCCGACGCTCGCCCAGGTCGCGGCGCACGCGGGCGTGTCCAGCGCCACCGCGTCGCGGGTGCTGAACCGGTCCGCGCCGGTCTCGCCGCAGATCGCCGCCCGGGTCGAGTCCGCCGCCCGCGACCTGCGCTACGTCCGCCGCCGGGCACCCGCCGCAGCCGCCCGGGAGACCGACGCGATCGCCGTCGTCGTGTTCGCGGACGTGCTGCGCTTCCACGCCGACCCGTTCCCGGTACGACTCCTCGCCGGGGCCCAACGCGTCGTCCCCGAACGCGAGTTGGTGGTGCTCACGGCCGGTCCCGGCCCGGCCAGGCCGTCGCTGGTGCGGTACCTGTGCGGCGGTCACGTGGACGGCGTGCTGCTGGTCGGACGGTGGGGCGACCCCGCGCTGCCCGGGCTGCTGCAGGCCGCCGGGGTGCCGGTGGTCTCGCTGGGGCGGCCCCCGCGCGAACAGCGGCTGGCGCACGTGGACGCCGACAACCTGAGCGGGGCCCGCGCCGCCGTCCGCCTGCTGCACCGGGCCGGACGCCGACGGATCGCCACCATCGCCGGACCGCCCGACACCGCCGCCGGCGCGGACCGCCTGGCCGGCTACCGGCGCGCCCTGCTCGACCACGGCGACCCGGCCCGCTGCGCCGTCGCGTACGGCGACTTCGGGATCCGCTCCGGCGAGCACGCGATGCTCCGGCTGATCGACCAGTACCCGGACGTGGACGCCGTGTTCGCCGCCTCCGACGCGATGGCCGTCGGCGCGCTGCGGGTGCTGCGCCGGCTGGGCCGCCGCGTCCCGGACGACGTCGCCGTGGTCGGCTTCGACGACTCCCCCGCCGCGGCCTCCGCCCGCCCGGGCCTGACCACCGTCCGACAGCCCGTCGAGGACCTCGGGGCACACGCCGTCGAACTCCTCCGCGACCCGTCCCCGAGCCGCTCGGTCGTCCTGCCCACCCACCTGGTCGTCCGCCAGTCCTGCTGAGCGGGGGGGCTGTCCGGCGCGGCGCGGCGCGGGCCCGTTCGGTCAGAAGCGGGGCGGCTCGGCGAGCAGCGCCACGCGGTCGGCGACCGGGTCGAACCCGAGCACCGGGTGTCCGTAGTCGCCCTCCGCGCTCAGCTCCACCGGCTTGCCCAACCGCCGGCCGATCACGGTCAGCAGCGCGCACAGGCGGTCCACGCCCTGCTGGCCCTGGAGCTCGCGCAGGTCGACGTCGAAGTCGATCTCCTCGGCGCAGCAGGGCCGGAAGATGGCCAGTACGCCGGGCGCCGGCCACACCCGCAGCTCGACCGTCTCCGCGTCGGCGGGCCGCGCCAGCACCTCGGCGGCAGTGGGCAGCGGCCCGACGGCCCCGCCCACCGTGTACTCCCACGCCCACCCGCTCGCCCCGGCCACCAGGTCGAACACCGCCTGCCAGTCGTCCACCGTGGTGCCCGGCACGGACACGTCCGGCAGTGCGCCCATCAGGTCGGGGTCGAAGAAGTCCTTGACGTGGCTCCACAGCAGGTCCGGCATCCCGCCATGCTGCCTGCCACGACGGTCCTCGCGCAGCCCATTTCCCGCGACCCTCCCGCGGGCCGGGGGCGGCTCGGGTGCGGGGCCGCCACCGTCACGAGCAATCGCCCGGTCGGCTGCGGGTGCAACTGTCGGTCGCTCCAACTCGGTTGCCAGCGCTCTCCCCGGGCAGCCGGTCGGGCGTCCCGGTCGACGACCGGCGGTCGGTCGCGGAGATCGCAGCGCGTTGTGCGGGTGACACCGCACGGCCGGTGCGCCACGGTCCGCCCGACCCGGAGCACGGCCGGATTCGGCACCGCCTCCCGGCCGGTCCTGGTCGGCCAGCACCGGGCCCGCTCGCGCCAGTAGTCCCCAAGCCCCGCCAATTCCCGCGCCGGGTACGACAGTTCCGGACCACCGGACCAGCCCCCACCGCAGCGCCGAGGACCCAATTGGGTGCCCGCAGACAACGCCCCGCGCGTATCGCTGCCTGCCCAACGCTCGACCCACGCTCGCGGCAGCTGTCCTCGGCCATCGCCAATTGCCGTGCCGGGCTCAACAGTTCCGGACCACCCGGCCGACCCCCGCCGCAGCACCGAGGACCCGCTCGGGGTCATCGCGGACAACGCCCCATGAATATCAGTGTCCGCCCGACGCTGGCCCCGGCCAGGCCCCGCCCCCGGCCGAACCCTCCGACCAGGGCCGGGGCCTGCTCGCGGCAGTAGTTCTCAACCGTCTCCAATTCCCGTGCCGGGTCCGACAGCTCCGGACCGCCGGACCGGCCCCCGCCGCAAGGCCGAGGAGCCGACCCGGTGCCAGCGGACAACGCCCCGCGCGCATCGATGCCCGCTCGCGGAAATAGTCCTCGACCGCCGCCAATTCCCGCGCCGGGTCGGACAGTTCCGAACCACCTGGCCGGCCCAGCCGCAGCACCGCAGATCCGCTCGGGGCGTCAGCCGCGGTAGGACTCCAGTAGGCGCAGCCAGACCTCGCTGATCGTCGGGTAGGCGGGGACGGCGTGCCAGAGCCGCGACAGCGGGACTTCCCCGGTGACGGCGACGGTGGCGGAGTGCAGGAGTTCGGCGACGCCCGGGCCGACGAAAGTGACGCCGACCAGCGTCTCCCGGTCCAGGTCGACGACGGCGCGGGCGCGGCCCCGGTAGCCGTCGGCGTAGAGCGAGGCGCCGGCCACGTTGCCGAGGTCGTAGTCGACGGCGCGCACCCGCAGGCCGGCGTCTTCGGCCTGGCGCTGCGTCAGGCCGACGGCGGCGACCTCGGGGTCGGTGAAGACCACCTGTGGGACGGCGGCGCGGTCCGCGGTGGCGACGCTGCGGCCCCAGGGGGCGAGGTCGAGCGGGCGGTCGGCGGCCCGGTCGGCGATCACCTGGCCGAAGATCCGGCCCTGGTACTTGCCCTGGTGGGTGAGCAGCGCACGGTGGTTGACGTCCCCGGCGGCGTACAGCCAGCCGCCGGGGGCGTCGGTGGCGAGGCCGGTGTCGTCGGTGGTGATCCAGTCGCCGGGGGTCAGGCCGACGGTGTCGAGGCCGAGATCGGCGGTGTTGGGGACGCGCCCGGTGGCGAACAGCGCTTCGTCGGCGGGCAGCCGGGTGCCGTCGGACAGGTCGAGTGTCACGGTGCCGTCCTCGGCGCGGTGCACGGCCTCGACGGAGACGCCGAGGCGGATGTCGACGCCGGCGGCCCGCAGGCCGTCCGCGACCAGCTGGCCGGCGAAGTCCTCGGTCCGGTCGAGCAGTCGGCCGCCGCGCACCAGCAGTGTCACCTCGCTGCCCAACGCCCGCCAGGCGCTTGCCATTTCGACCGCGACGACGCCGCCGCCGACCACCGCGAGCCGCCCGGGGACACTGCTCGCGGAGGTCGCCTCCCGGCTGGTCCACACCCCGGCCCCGGCGAGGCCAGGAAGCTCGGGCAGCGCGGCCCGGGTGCCGGTGCACACGGCGACGGCGTGCCGCGCGGTCAGCGTGCGGCGACCGCCGTCCGGGGTCTCCACGACCACCCGCCGCTCGCCGTCGAGCCGCCCGTGCCCGCGCACCAGCTCGATGCCGGCGGACGCCAGCCAGGCGACCTGCCCGTCATCCTTCCAGTGCGACGCGAACTCGTCCCGCCGCTTCAGCACCGCCCCCGCGTCGAGCCGCCCGCCGACGACCTCCCGCGTCCCGGCCAGCCGCCGCGCGTCGGCGAGCGCCGCCGCCGGCCGCAGCAGCGCCTTGCTCGGCATGCACGCCCAGTACGAGCACTCACCCCCGACCAGCTCCCGCTCGACGATCGCCACCGTCAACCCCCCGGCCCGCACCCGGTCCGCCAGGTTCTCCCCGGTCGGCCCGGCCCCGAGCACCACCACGTCAAAGCTGTCGCCGTCCGCACCCATCAGCAGCCGCCCTCCCACATCCATCGCTCCGCGCCACGCCCTCAACGCAACGCCCTGTCAAGCCCATTCGTACACCACCACCCGCCCCGCACCCACGCGCCTCACGGAGACGGTCGCGGCAGCGGCGCCTCCCCCACTCGCCAACGGGCGTTACCCGTACCGCAGTGCGCGCTGCACGCCGTCCGGGGCCCGCTCGATCAACGCTTCCGCCCGCGTCCGCTCCCCCGACCCGGCCGGGTGGCGCAGCGCCCAGCGCAACACCGGCACGGCATCGTCCGCGCGCAGGAACTCCGCCGCAGCACCCCCGCCGTCCCGCACCGCCCGCCACGTGGCCAGCGCCGCCGGCAGATCGGCGACGGCTCCGACCAGTTCGACGTCCCGCGGCCGGGCGCTCAGCCGCAGCCGCCCGTCCTTGGTGGTCCCCAGCACCACGCAGGTCAGCTGCTGCCCGACGGCCGGCCAGTCGGCGCGACCGGCCGCAGGATCGTCCGAGAGGTCCAAACAGTCGACGTAGCCGGGAACGTCACCCGGCGCAGTGCGCGTCACGGGGCCGTAGTGCCGGTGCACGACCACCACGCAGTCCACCAGGGCATATCTGGGCACTTCCGGTTCTTCCATCGCGTCCTCCCGGTGTCGCCTTGCCGGTTGTTCACCTCTCGGCCAGGGGCGCAGTCACCCGTCGCCGCGCCGGGTCAGGGGTGGTCCGGGGTGAGGCCCGGGGTGGTGGGGAAGAGGGGGGACGGGTCGGTGGGGGCCGGTTGGTGGGTGGGTTCGGTGCCCGGGGGGACGAGGGCGTGGGTGGCGGTGAGGAATTCGGCGAGGGGGGCGGTGGGGGCGAGGACGGTGGCGCGGGTGCCGTCGGCGCCGAGGAAGGCGAGGCGGAGGCGGCCGTGCGGCCAGGGGCGGATGCGGACGGCGCCGTTGCCGGCCGGGCCGGTGAGCCCGGCGGCGAGGAGGTCGCGGGCGACGAGCCAGCTGACGCCGCCGTCGGGAGTGCCGTCGGGGAAGGTGAGCCGGACGGCGTACGGGTCGCCCGGTCGGTAGCCGAGGATCATGACGCGCCGCCCCCCGGTCGGGCCGAACACGTGGACGGGCAGCTGGCGTTCGACGCACGTGCGCATCAGGCGGGTCTCCTCGTTCCGATGTCCGCAACCGCCTTCCCCTGGTGGGGTGTTGTATGCGTCCGAGGCGCGGACGGGCGGGCCCACATGGTACGGCGTGGTGACGGCGGCCGAGGCTCCGGGAGGCCCGATCGCGGCGGAGCAGCCAGGAGCAGGACGAGTAGGGAGGACGGCAAGGAGCAGTAGCGAGCAGCACAGCGGCGACCGCAACGGGAAAACGCTTTCCCGTTGCGGTCGCCCGGTGCGCCGTCAGCCCTGCTTGATGGCCGAGACGTCGAACTCCAGCACCACCTTGTCGCCGACCAGCACGCCGCCGCCCTCCAGCGCGGCGTTCCAGGTGACGCCGTACTCCTTGCGGCTGATGGTCACCGAGCCCTCCAGCCCGACCCGCAGGTTGCCGTAGGGGTCGACCGCGTTGCCGGTGTACTCGAAGTCGATGGTGACGGGGCGGGTGGTGTCCTTGATGGTGAGGTCGCCGGTGACCCGGTAGTCGGTGTCGGAGCGCTTCTCGACGGCGGTGCTGCGGAAGGTGATCTCGGGGAAATTGGGGGCGTCGAGGAAGTCGTTGGTGCGCAGGTGCTGGTCGCGCTGCTCGACGCCGGTGTCGATGCTCTCGGTCTTGATGACCACCTGGCCGCTGGAGCGCGACGGGTCGGCGCCGTCCAGGTGCGCGGTGCCCTCGAACTGGTGGAAGGCGCCGCGCACCTTGGTGACCATGGCGTGGCGGGCGACGAACCCGATCCGGGTGTGCGTGGGGTCGAGGACGTAGTCCCCGGTGAGTTCGCTCAGGCTGACGGTCATGGGTCTGCGCTCTCTCCTCGTGAGGTGGCTCCGACGGACGGGCGACACCGGCGGCTGCATCGCGCCGGTCGCCGCGTCCACGCTAGGCGCTCGCCCTCCCCAGCCCGGCCGTGACACACCGTCGTGCCCGCCGGGGCGGGTCAGCCGAAGCGCCCGTTGACGTAGTCCGCGGTGCGCTGGTCGGCCGGGTCGGTGAACAGCCGCTCGGTGGGGCCCGCCTCGACGATCCGGCCGGGGGTGTCGTGGGAGGCCAGGAAGAACGCGCAGGACTGCGAAACCCGCTGCGCCTGCTGCATGTTGTGGGTGACGATGACGATGGTCAGGCGGTGGCGCAGGTCGGCGATGGTCTCCTCGATGCGGCGGGTGGAGGTCGGGTCGAGCGCCGAGCAGGGCTCGTCCATCAGCAGGATCTCCGGCGAGACGGCGAGCGAGCGGGCGATGCACAGGCGTTGCTGCTGGCCGCCGGAGAGGGCGCCGCCGGGGGTGCCGAGGCGGTTGCTGACCTCGTTCCACAGGCCGGCCTGGCGCAGGCTGGAATCGACCAGGTGGTCGCGTTCGTCGCGGCTCGCCTTGATGCCCGCCAGCTTCAACCCGCTGATCACGTTGTCGTACAGCGACATGGCGGGGAACGGGTTGGGCCGCTGGAACACCATGCCGATCCGGCGGCGGACCTCGGCGGGGCGGCGGCCGGTGGCGTACACGTCCTCGCCGTCCAGCAGCACCTCGCCGGCCAGCGCCGCGCCGCGCACCATCTCGTGCATCCGGTTGAGGATCCGCAGGTAGGTGGACTTGCCGCAGCCGGACGGCCCGATCAGCGCGGTGATCTCGCCGGCCCGCATCCGCAGCGAGACGCGCTCCAGCACCTTGCGCTGCCCGAACCAGGCGGTCAGGTCACGGGTCTCCAGCCCGGACAGCCCGGAAGGCCCGGACAGCCCGGAGAGCCCGGCAGGCCCACCGGCAGGCCCACCGGTCGCGGTCGGCCCACCGTTCGCGGCAGGCCCACCGTTCGCGGTCGGCCCGTCGCCGGGCACCGGCGGCAGCGGGATCGTCGGCGGGTCGGCCGGATCCTTGCCGAACTCGGCTGCGGTGTGCGGGGGTTGTGCGGTGTCGGTCATCGGCGGGCAGGTCCTCTCCGAGAAGTACACGGGGTCAGTACACGTTGGGCAGCAGGGCGGCGGCGTTCTCGTACACCGCCCAGAGCAGCGCGGCCACCACCGGCGCGAAGCACAGGTAGCTCGCGCCGCGCCGCCACCAGCGGGCCGCGAGGACGCCCGCGACGACCGCCAACAGCAGGGCCAGCGACCAGAGTTGGAGCGCGGACAGGGCTCCCTTGTCGGCGGCCAGCGCCTTGTCGGTGGGGGCGAGGGCGGGCCGGCGGGCCCCGAGCGGCTGCGGTTCGCCGTCGAGGCGGGCGCCGATCAGCACGGTGCTGGTGGGGATCCAGTCGGAGTCGCCGGTGACCAGCACCAGCCGGTTGGGCGCGCTGTCGGTGATCGGGTGGTCCCCGTCGCCGGAGGTGTTGACGGTGTAGTGGAAGCTGCCCTGGCCGGTGGTGATGTCGATGCCGTCGCCGGCCTGGAGGCCGGCGAGCCCGGCGAACGGCGCGCCGAAGGTGGTGGAGCGGCCGAACAGGACGGCCACGCCGGGCTGTCCGGGCAGCACGGTGTCGCGGCGGTGCCCGGGGCCGCGCATCAGGTCGCGGCCGTTGGTGCCCTCGACCACCACGGCCTGGTGCAGTCCGAGCGCCGGGATGTCCAGCACGGCGAGCGGTGCGCCGTCGTCGGTCGGCCCGGTGGGCGCGGTGGCCTTGCCGAGCTGGTCGCGCAGCGTGGCGTACGCGGTGGCCTGGTGGCGCGCCTCCTGCAGCCCGGAGAGTCCGAACAGGTAGCCGGTGAAGCCGAGTAGCAGCACGGCGGCGAACGTCACCGACCAGGCGACGGCGAGCAGTCGGCGCCGTCCGCGACCGGGCGGCGCCGGGGCGGCGGCGGCCGGTCGCGGCTCGGGCGCGGCCTCGACGCGGGCGGGGGTCATGGTGGTCATCGGGGCCCCGCCGCGGTGTTGCGCCGGCGCCACCAGGCGGCCAGCAGCGGCGGGACGGTGACCACGCCGAGCAGTTCCAGCGCGGTGAGAGTGGACAGCAGCCAGTCCTGCGGCCGGCCGCCGAGCGCGACCACCGCGCCGGGGGCGTTGCCGCCCGAACTGCCGCCGCCGGAGCCGGAGTCGGTGACGACCTCCCCGGTCTGCGGATCGACGGCGCCCGATCCGGCGCCGCCCGCGGCCGCACTTCCGCCCGCGCCGCCGCCGCCCGCGCCCGGGGTGCCGCCGGTGCCGCCGCTGCCCCCCGAACCGCCGTTTCCGGAGCCGGAGTTGCCGCCGTTGCCGGTCTTCACGGCCTGCCCGTTCTGCACGGTGCAGTCCAGCGGGCTGCCCTTCTTGTCGCAGGGGCTGGGCTGCGGGGCGTCCTTCAGCACGATCAGCTGGCCGGCCGAGTCGAAGGTCGGGTTGGGGCAGTTGGAGAGGCTGTTCGGGTCGACGGGGCTGGCGTTGCCGGGGATGTGCTGGGTCTGCAGCAGCCCGCCGCGGACCAGGTTGCGCGGGATCGGCGAGTAGCCGAGGTCGTCGGCCTCGCGCTGCCCGGCGCACAGCACGTACGCCAGGTAGCGGCTGAGCGCGTTGCCCTTCTCGTTGGTGAACTTCGGCGTCACCGGCAGCGCGGCGCCGGCCCGCGGCACGATCAGGTAGCTGTAGGAGGAGATCGGGTAGGAGCGCGGGTCGTTGTTGGTGTAGACGCCGTCGAGGTTCTGCTGCAGGTAGTCGGGGTCGTTCGCGGAGGTGTTGTCGTCGACGCCGCGGATCCTCGCGGCGGTCAGCGCGACGGCGACGTTGGAGGCGTTCGGCAGGGTGTAGTACCCGGCGGGGTTGAGCACCTTGACGACGGGCCAGCCGCTGCGCTTGGCGAACGCGTACTCGTCGTAGCCGATCGCGCCGATGCCGGTCGGCGACTGGATGTAGCTCGCCACCACGTCGGAGCCGTTCTGCGCGGTCATCCGGCCGGCCGCCGGGTAGAACTCGGTGTAGTCGCCGCAGCTGACGCCGTTGACCTGCACGCAGTAGGCGTCCCACTCGTTCTTGTGGGTGTGCTCCATCCAGCGGGTGAACTGGGCGCTGGCGCCGGAGCCGTCGGAGCGCACCACCGGCGTGATCGGGATCTTCGGCAGCGGACGGCCGTAGTCGGCGGTGATCTTCGGGTCGTCCCAGGAGGTGATCCTGTTGGTGAAGATGCCGACGATGGTGTCGGGCGACAGCCGCAGGTCGGTGACCTTCTTGCCGCCGACCTCCAGGTGGTACATCAGCGCGGTGCCGCCGGCGGTGATCGGCACGTACGAGTAGCCGTACACCGGGTTCTCCGGCTGCCCCTGGCCGTTGTTGGCGCCGCCACCGCCCACACCGCTGTCGGCCTTGGACCGGAACGGCACGTCGGAGGCGGTGAAGTCGTCCTGGCCGATGGACCACTGGACGCGTCCGGCGGCCGAGCCGACGGCGGTGAAGTCGATCTCGATGCCCATCGGCTGGACGTCGCGGCGCCACTGGTCGATGGCCGGCCCGGCCCAGCTGGAGCCGTCCGCCTTCAGCGAGGTGGACGCGTACGCGGGCGACGCGCCGAGCAGTGCGGCGGGCAGGGCGAGGGCGGCGGCGAGCAGCGCCGACGTCAGGTGACGGAGTCGCACGGGGCGGGTCTTCCTTCTCGTACGCGGATTCTGACGGTTCATCAGTTCGCCACCTGCACCACGGTCTTGGCGGCGGCGGCGCGGCGCAGCGGGCGGCGGATGCGGCGGTCGGTGGGGGTGCGGTGGCGGCCGAGGACGCGGGCGGTGACGAACAGCACCAGCACCACGGCCATCAGGGTGAGTCCGCCGGCGAAGGCCCGGGCGACCATGTCGGGGTAGGGCTGCTTGACGTAGTTCCAGATGAACAGGGGCAGGCTGGTCTGGTTGCCCTCGAAGGCGTCCAGGTTGAGGCGGGTGGTGAAGCCGGCGGTGAGCAGCACCGGGGAGGTCTCGCCGACGCCGCGGGCCATGCCGAGGACGACGGCGGTGGTCAGTCCGGGGCGGGCGGTGGGCAGCACGACGTGCCAGACGGTGCGCCACTGGCTGGCGCCGAGCGCGTAGGAGGCTTCCTTGAGGGTGCCGGGGACGAGCCGGACGACGACTTCGGCGGCGCGGGTGACGATCGGCATCATCATCACGGTGAGGGCGAGGGAGGCCGCGAATCCGCTCTTCTCCACGCCGAGGGTGAGGATGACGACGCCGAGGATGAACAGTCCGGCGACGATCGAGGGCAGTGCGGTCATCGCCTCGACCAGGACGCGGACGGGTTTGACCAGGCGGGCGCCGCGCCGGGTGCTGCCGGCCTCGACCAGGAAGACGGCGGTGAGGATGCCGAGCGGCACCGAGAACAGGGTGGCCATGCCGAGTTGTTCGAGGGAGCCGACCACGGCGTGCAGGCAGCCGCCGGAGGTGATCGGGTCGAGGGCGGCGGTGCTGCGCATGGTCTCGGTGAAGAAGTTGAGGTGCCGGGCGGCGTGCAGGCCGCGGTAGAGCACGTAGCCGATCTGGTCGGCGATGACGGCGAGCACCAGCAGGCCGGAGCTCCAGGCGAGCGCGGTGGCGAGGCGTTCGCGGACGGTCAGGGCGTCCCACTGGAGGCGGCCGGCGATGGCGTAGAGGGTGAGGAACAGCAGGTACCAGCAGAGCAGGAAGCCGAAGACGCCGCTGAACGGCAGGATGCGCTCGTAGAGCAGCCAGTCGAGGGCGAGCGAGCCGCCGGCGGCGCCGAGCAGGGTGAGGACTTCTTCGCGGGTGACGCCGCCGAGCCGGATCCGTTGCTGCTCGGGGGCGTCGGTTTCGTTGCCGGGGTGGGTGGTTGCCATGTCGGGTCCTCCGGTCAGTCCGAGGTCGAGGCGCCGGACCGGGACCGGCTGATGATGAACCCGGCGGCCACGTTGACCAGCAGGGTGATGGCGAACAGCACGAGTCCGGCGGCCATCAGCGCGGACAGCGACAGTGCGTCGGACTCGCTGAAGCGCAGGGCGATCAGTGCGGAGATGGAGTTGCCGCCGTTCTCCAGGACGTGCCAGGAGAGCCGGAACACCGGCGAGATGATCAGTGCGACGGCGATGGTCTCGCCCATGGCCCGGCCGAAGCCGAGCATGACGGCGCCGATCACGCCGCCGCGTCCGAACGGCAGCACCACGGTGCGGACCATGCCCCAGCGGGTGGAGCCGAGCGCGTAGGCGCCCTCGCGTTCGCCGGCGGGGGCCTGGGAGAACACCTCGCGGCTGAGCGAGGTGATGATCGGAATGATCATCAGGGAGACCAGGGTGCCGGCGATGAACGTGGACGAGGTGTAGGAGGTGGCGACCTCGCCAGTGCGCACCTCCAGGAAGGGCAGCGCCCCGCCGAGGTGGACGGCCAGCCAGCGGCAGAAGCCGACGATCCGCGGCTGGAGGAAGAACAGCCCCCACAGGCCGTAGACGATGCTGGGGATGGCCGCCATCAGGTCGACCAGCGAGATCAGCGTGGGCCGCAGCCGGACGGGCGCGTACTCGGAGATGAACAGGGCGGCGGTGATCGCCACCGGCACGGCGATGCACAGCGCGATGACGGCGATCAGGATGCCGTTGGGCAGCACGGCGGCGATGCCGAAGGAGTGCGCGGCGGTGCGCCAGCGCTGCTCGGTGAGGAAGGACCAGCCAACGGCGTCCAGTGCCTCGGTGCCGCGCAGCAGCAGGAAGAACGCGATCAGGCCCATCAGCGCGAACACGGACAGGCCGGCGGCGCGCAGCAGGCCGCGGAAGGCCCGGTCGGCGGGCGAGGCGGGGGCGCTGATCGGGCGGGGCCGGTCGGCTTCGGGCGGTGGGAGGCGGGTCTCGGCCGGTTGGACGGCGGCGGTCATGGTGTCAACTCTCCGCGCGGTGAGGGTTCCTGGGGTGGTCGACTCCGCGCGGCAGCCGGCCGCGGCCAGCTCCCGCGCCAGCGGCAGATGCCGGTGCCTGCCGCTGCTTCCCGCCCCGTGCATCAGCAGCGCCGTCCCC
>NZ_JBSGDD010000131.1:0-13543 GCF_053602195.1 Kitasatospora sp. NPDC004531
CGCCTGTAGCCCCCGAACCCGTCCGCCACCACCGTCAGGAGACCGCCATGGCCGACACCAAGCCCGAAATCCCGCAGTACAAGGAGACCTTCGACCGTGCCCGACCTGCTGCCCCGTGGAGTGCTCGATCGTCACGTCCTCGATGTTGACCCCCAGCGCGCCGACCTCGCCGAAGAGCCGGCCGAGTTCGCCGGGCTGGTCGCCCAGGACGACGGTGACGGTCTCGTAGCGGGTGGGCGGTGCGCCGTGCTTGCCCGGGATGCGGGCCTGGCCGGTGTTGCCGCGGCGCATGACGGCCTCGATGCCGGCGGCGCCCGCGCGGCGTCCGTCCTCGTCGGCGCCCTGGAGGGCCCGCAGCGCGGTGACGGTCTCCGCGAGGTCGGTGGCGAGGTCGTCGAGGACGTCCGCGACGACGCCCGCGTTCGCGGACAGGATGTCGATCCACATCGCGGGGTTGGAGGCCGCGATCCGCGTGACGTCCCGCACACCCTGCCCGGACAGCCGCACCGCCGTCTCCTCGGCGTGCTCCAGCCGGGCCGCGACCAGCGAGGACAGCAGCTGCGGGGCGTGCGAGACCAGCGCGACGGCCCGGTCGTGGTCGGCGGCGTCCATGACGATCGGCATGGCCCCGCACAGCGCGACGAGTTCGAGCGCGGCGTTGAGCGTCTCGGTGTCGGTGTCGGGGGTCGGGGTGAGCACCCACGGCCGGCCCTCGAACAGGTCGGCGGTGGCGGCGAGCGGCCCGGAGCGTTCGCGGCCGGCCATCGGGTGGGAGCCGATGTAGTGCGCGGTGTCCAGGCCGAGCGCGGTGATCTCGCCGCGCGGCCCGGCCTTGACGCTGGCGACGTCGGTGTAGCTGCGCGCGAGGCGCCGCCGCTGGCAGTCCGCGAGCACCTTGCCGACCAGCGCGGGCGGGACGGCGATGATCGCCAGGTCGACGGGCCCGTCGGGGAGTTCGGTGGTGCCCGCGCCGAGCGAGGCGGCCGTGCGGGCGGCGTCCTGGTCGGCGTCCTCCAGATACACGCTTATGCCCCGGCGGGTGAGGGCGAGCGCGGCGGAGGTGCCGATCAGTCCGGTGCCGATGACGGCGGCTGTGCGCATGGCGGGTTCTCGTCTCCCTGGTCGCGGCGGTGGTCGGGCCATTGTCCCGCACCCGCCGGCGCCGGGCGCGGTTGGCCGACGCGCAGCGGAAATCCGGGTGCGGCGTGGGCGGTTGGGTGCAGACTGGGCGCCCGGGTCCGGGGTTCGGACCGGCGGCGAAGGGGGCCAGGTGGCGGGGCAGCGGGCGGTGTGGGAGTCGAGGCTGGACTCGGTGGTGGTGCACGCGTCGGGCGCGGTGTGCCGCCGCCGGGCGTCGGGCGTGGTGCCGGCGGACGGCCGGATCCGGGTGGCGGGCCTGCCGCAGGTCGCGGCGCAGGGCCCGCTGCGGGTGCGGGTGCTGGCGGGCGGGGCGCAGGTCGTGGAGGCCCGCGCGGAGCACGCCGAGCGGGTCCGCGAGGACGACGAATCCCCCGCCTGGGAACGGGAGTTGAAGGAGCTCGGCGCGGAGCGCGACCGGCTGGAGGAACGCCAGGAGCGGTTGGACGCGCGGATCCGCGAGGTCGCGGCGCTGCGCCCGGTGCCGCCGCAGCGCCGCCGGGACGAGGGGCTGCGGCGGGCTCCGGCGGAGGCGGTGCTGGAGCTGGCGGAGTTCGTGGACGCCCGCCTGGAGGTGCTGCAGGAGCGGGCGGTGGAGCTGGCGGAGCAGCTCCGGCTGGCCGAGCACGCGCTGAGCGTGGCGACGGTCCGGGCGCGCCGGCGGTCGAGCGCGGAGCAGCCGGGCGGAGTGGAGTCCGCGGCGCGGGCGCTGGTGACGGTGCGCGGCGCGGGCCCGGTGGAGCTGGAGGTGGAGTACACGGTGCCGGGCGCGGTGTGGCTGCCGACGTACCAGCTGTCGCACCGCCGGGGCGAGCGTTCGGCGCGGCTGGTGCTGCGGGCGTCGGTGGCGCAGCGGACGGGCGAGGACTGGTCGGGGGTGCGGCTGGCGCTGTCGACGGCGAGCCTGCTGGGTTCGGGGGCGCTGCCGGAGTTGGCGTCGCTGCGGATCGGCCGGCGGCAGGCGGCGCCCGCGCCGTCGGGGTGGCGGGCGCAGCCGGCGGGCCTGGGCGGCCTGTTCGAGGACTGGCAGAACGCGCAGCGGTCGAAACCGGAGCCGCTCGGGGGGCCGGGGGCGGTGGGCTTCCCGGTCGCCGTGAGCGCGCCGACGCCGACGCCCGCACCGCCGAAGCCGAAGGCGGCGGCGGTGCGGTCCCGGGCCGGCCGGCCGGGCGGCGGGGCGGGGCAGCCGGTGCCGGGTCTGGTCCCGCAGGGCGAGGCGATGCGCCTGTCGCCGCCGCCCCCGGCCCCGACCGGCCCGCCCCCGCCGGGTGCGGCGTACGGCGGCGCGGCCCCGTTCGCCCCCGCCGGGTTCGCGGACGCCTCGTTCCCGGCCGCCCCCGAAGCACCGACCGCACCCCCCGACCCGCGTCCGTCCGTCGACCAACTCGACTACGCGGCCATGGTGTTGGCGGGCCCGGAGCAGGAGTCGTTCCGCCGGGGCCGGCTGTTCCCGGAGCCGTCGCGGCCGGCCGCGGGCAGTGCGGTGCGCGGGGCGGAGGAGGTGGGCCGGCTGCCGATGCCGCGCTTCGGGGTGCGGCCGCGGGTGTCGGCGGGCTCGTTCGACCACCGCTTCGACGCGCAGGCCCCGGCGCACGTCCCGTCCGACGGGGTGTGGCACACGGTGACGGTGGCGGAGCTGCCGGTGGAGGTGCGGACCGGCTACGTGTCGGTGCCGTCGGTGGAGGAGGCGGTGTACGCGGTGCTGGAGTTGTCGAACGCGACGGCGCACGCGCTGCTGGCCGGCCCGGTGGAGGTGTCGGTGGACGGTGATTTCCTGCTGACGGCGGGGTTGCCGACGCTGGCGCCGGGCGGGGTGCGGGAGTTGGGCCTGGGCCGGGCGGAGGAGCTGCGGGTGGCGCGGCACTCCGAGGTGCGGGAGTCGACGTCGGGGGTGCTGAACTCGACGACGGTGCTGGACCACGCGGTGCGGATCGAGCTGGTGAACCGGCTGCCGCACGAGGCGTCGGTGGAGGTCCGCGAACGGGTGCCGGTCAGCGGCGACGCGGAGGTCCGGATCGAGGAGCGGCCGGGCTGGTCGCCGCCGGAGGAGCCCTCCGCGCAGGTGCCGCCGTCGGCGCGGATCCGGCGGGTGGTGGTGCCGCCGGGTGGTTCGGTGGAGCTGACGGGCGGTTATGTGATCCGTATCCCGGCCGGCAAGGCCGTGGTCGGCGGGAATCGGAGGAGCTGAAGCGTGTACGAGGAGAATGTGCCCCTGCCGGTCACCGCGGTCACCTGCCTGGAGGACCGGGCGCAGCTGGAGCGGACGGCGGAGTTGGAGCTGTCGCCGGGCGTGCACCGGCTGCGACTGGGCCCGGTGACGGCGCTGGCGGTGGACCGTTCGCTGCACGCGGCGCTGCTGGCCGAGGGCGGCGCGGCGACCGGCGGGGCGAAGGTGCTGGACGTCCGCCTGGTGCGGTCCTGGCAGCCGCCGGCGCCGCTGGAGCCGGGGCCGAACGATTCGGACCTGCGCCGCCGGGTGCACCGGCTGGAGCGGGAGTACGCGGCGGAGTCGCGCCGCCAGGAGCGGCTGGAGGCGCGGCTGGCGCTGCTCGGCCAGCTGGCGGCGGACCTGCTGCGGGAGATCGGCGAAGGCGCGGGCTGCGGCGAGCTGGAGCAGGCCCGCTGGTCGCGCGAGCTGGACCGGGTGGACGCCGAACGGGAGTCGTACGGCGAGCAGTTGCGGGCGTCGCGGCTGCGCGCGGTGGAGCTGACGGCGGCCCAGGGGCAGGCCGAGCTGGCCCTGGCCCGGGCCGAGGAGGAGCCGGCCGAGCTGCTGGCGTACGTGGAGCTGTCGGTGGAGTGCGCCGAGCCGGGCCGCTACCTGGCCCGGGTGGAGCACCTGACGGCGTGTGCCCTGTGGCGTCCGGCGTACCGGGCCGAGCTGGCGGGCGGCACGCTGCGCCTGGAGACCGAGGCGGTGGTGTGGCAGCGCACCGGCGAGGACTGGTCGGGCGTCGCGCTGACGCTGTCCACGGCGCGTTCGGCGCTGGCGGGCGAGCCCCCGGCGCTGGCCGAGGACCGGCTGGTGCTGCGGGAGCGTTCCGCGCAGGAGAAGAAGACCGTCGAGGTGGAGCTGCGCGAGCAGGCGATCTCCGACGCCGGTCCGCTGGAGCCGGGCCTGCCGGGCGTGGACGACGGCGGCGAGGTGCGGGTGCTGCGGGCCGCCGAGCCGGTGTCGGTGCCCTCGGACGGGCGGGCGCACCGGGTGCCGGTGAGCGTGTTCGAGGCCCCGGCGCGCAGCGAGTTCGCGGCCGCGCCGGAGCTGTCGGAGGCGGTGACGGAGGTGGTGTCGTTCCGCAACGCCGCCGGGCACGTGCTGCTGGCGGGCCCGGTCGACCTGGTGCGCGGCTCCGGCTACACCGGCCGGGGCGCGCTGGAGTTCACGGCGGTGGGCGCGCCGGTGCGCCTGGCGTTCGGCTCCTCGGACGGCCTGCGGGTGGTCCGGGAGGCCGAGGAGCGCCGCGAGAGCGCCGGCCTGGGCGGCCAGCGCACGCTGCTGACCCGCACGGTGCGCCTGCACCTGTCGCGGTTCTCCGCGCCGGGCGAGAACGCCGAGCGGGTGGTGACGCTCCGCGAGCGGATCCCGGTCTCCGAGGTGTCGGCAGTCCAGGTCCGGCTGCGCAAGGAGCACTGCTCGCCGCAGCCGGACGAGCTGGACGCCGACGGCATCGTCCGCTGGGAGGTGCCGCTGCCGCCGGGCGGCCGGCGCACCGTGACGCTGGTGTACGAGGTGGCGGCGACGGCGAAGGTGGCGGGGCTGTGAACTTCGGACGGGCCGTCAACTCCGGTACAAAAGAGACATGATCTACCACCTCGCCCCGCTGGACGACTGGCTGCGCGACCCGGGCCGGCCGTACACCGCCGCCTCGCTGCTCACCGAGGGCTTCCTGCACTGCTCGCCGGACGAGACCACGGTGCTGGCGGTCGCCAACCTGTTCTTCCCGGACACGCCGGACCCGCTGATGGCGCTGCTGATCGAGGAGAAGCTCGTCGAGCCGATGGTGAAGTGGGAGGCGGCCACCGGCGGCCCGCCTCCCGGCAGCACCCCGGGGGCGCTGTTCCCGCACATCTACGGGCGGCTGAACCGGACGGCCGTGGTGGGCCTGGAGAAGCTGGAGCGCGGCCCGGACGGGCGCTGGGCCGCGCTGCTCCCCTGGAGCTGAGCTCAGAGCCAGCCGCGCTCGCGGGCCGCCATCCCGGCCTGGAACCGGGTGGTGGCCCCGAGTTCGCGCATCAGGCCCTGCAGGCGGCGCTGGGTGGTGCGGGCGCTCCAGCCGAGCGAGCGGGCGATCGACTCGTCGGTGAGGCCCGCGGCCAGCAGTCCGAGCAGCTTCAGGTGGTCGGAGTCCGGCCCGGGGCCGTCCCCGCCGCCGATCACCGTCTGCAGCGGCACGGCCCGCTCCCACTCGGCCTCGAACAGCGCGTCCAGGGCCTGCAGCAGCGCGGACGGGTGGATGACGTACGCGGCGTCCAGGACGCTGTCGCCGACGCTGATCGGGATGATCGCCATCTTGTCGTCGGCCATCATCATCTTCATCGGCAGCACCGGCCGCACCCGGGCCTCCTCGCCGTCCTCGACGCCGGTGAGGATCTCCTGCTCCAGCCGCCCGGGCCAGGCGATCGCCTCCTTGTCGAAGACGGTGCGGATCCGCACCCCGGCCTTGAGCTTGGCCCGCTGCCGGGGCTGCTCCACGGTCGGGTCCTGCACGTACGGCGGGCAGTCGAAGCCGCGGATCTGGTACTGCCCGGACTCCACCAGGTGCTCCAGGCGCTGGGCGATCGCCTCGCCGCCGGTGAGCACCTCCACCGAGTGCGCCGGGTCGGTGTACCGGGACGCCTCCCGGAAGGCGTCCATCAGGCGGTGCATCTCGGCCCGCGCGGAGCGCAGTTCGGCCTCGCGGTGGCCTATCAGGGTGCCGATGGCGACGTCGGGCGCGACCGCCAGGTAGCGCTCCCGGTCGACCGGGGCGCGGGTCGCCATGCCCTGTTCGGCGAGCCGGTCCAGGCCCTGCCTGCACTGCTCCAGGGTCAGGCCGCAGTGTTCGGCCAGCTCCTGGGCGGTCGACTGCGGTGCGACGACCAGTGCGGCGTACACCTGGCCGTCGGGCCGGCCGAGGCCGAGCACGGTGAATGCGTCGAGCATGAACTTCCTTCCCCCGCCGCCCCGTCCCCTGACGCGTTGGCGCACTTCCGCCACGCGACGGGGCGAACTTCGGTGGCAATTTTCTGCCAACGGGTCGAACGATAGCAAGGCCGCACGGCCCGGCCCACCGGTCCGGCCCTCCGTGCGCGCGAAAGCCCGCCCGCCGACACGCGGCGAACGGGCTTCCGGGGCGGCCTGTTACAGCCCGACCTCGTTCATCAGCGCACCGACCTCGGGGTTGGTGAGGCGGCGCAGCCAGCCCGACTTCTGGTCGCCCAGCGAGATCGGCCCGAACGCGGTGCGCACCAGCTTCTCCACCGGGAAGCCGACCTCGGCCAGCAGGCGGCGCACGATGTGCTTGCGGCCCTCGTGCAGGGTCACCTCGACCAGGTAGTTCTTGCCGACGTTCGACACCACCTTGAAGCTGTCGGCGCGCGCCCAGCCGTCCTCCAGCTCCACGCCCTTGGCGAGCTGCTTGCCCAGGTCGCGCGGGATCGGGCCCTGGATCGCCGCCAGGTACGTCTTGGTGACGCCGTACTTGGGGTGGGTCAGGCGGTGCGCCAGCTCGCCGTGGTTGGTGAGCAGGATGATGCCCTCGGTCTCGGTGTCCAGCCGGCCGACGTGGAACAGCCGGGTCTCCCGGTTGGTCACGTAGTCGCCCAGGCACTGGCGGCCCTCCGGGTCCTCCATGGTGGAGACCACGCCGGCGGGCTTGTTCAGCGCGAAGAACAGGTAGGACTGGGTGGCGACGGTCAGCCCGTCGACCTTGATCTCGTCCTTCATCGGGTCGACCCGCAGGCCCTGCTCGACCACGAGCTTGCCGTTGACCTCGACCCGGCCCTGCGCGATCAGCTCCTCGCAGGCCCGACGGCTGCCCATGCCGGCCCGCGCCAGCACCTTCTGCAGCCGCTCGCCCTCCTCGCCGACCTGCTTGCCGGGGCCCTCGTGCCGGGCCAGCACCCGGTCCTCGATGCGGCCCTGCAGCTCGCGCGAGCGCTGCGGCTGGCGCCGCGGGTCGCCCGGCGCGCCCGGCCCGCCCCGGCGCGGCCGGGGCGCCGCCCCGGGCTTGCGGGAGCCGTACGCGCCGCGCCCGGGCGTCGCGTTCGGGCCGCCGCCGTACTCGGGACGGTCGTACTTGCGCTCCTCCGGCCGCAGCGGCCGGTCCGGGTAGCGGCGCTCCTCGCGCCCGCTGCCGCCGCGCTGCGACGAGCCCCCGTAGGAGCCCGACCCGCCGCCGTACGAGCCCGAGCCGCCCCGGGACTGCCCGCCCCGGCCGCCGCCGCCCTGCCCGTAGGACGACCCGCCGCGGCCGCCGCCCTGCTGGCCGCCGCGACCGCCCTGTCCACCCCGGCCCTGACCGCCGCCGCTGTTCCTGCCGTTGCCACTGCTACGCATCAAAATGTCCGTACGTCGTATCCGTCTGGGTCCGGTCGGCCTGGTTCGGCCCCTCCTGTGCGGCGGCGACCGCCTGCGCGATCATCGTGCCCTCCAGGGACTCCGCTTCCACGTCGTCGACCTCGGGCAGGAAGGGCGCGAGCTCCGGCAGCTCGTCCAGGCCGCGCAGCCCCATCCGTTCCAGGAAGTAGTTCGTCGTCCGATACAGGATCGCTCCGGTCTCGGGCTCGGTGCCGGCTTCTTCGACCAGTCCTCGCTGTACCAGGGTACGCATCACGCCGTCGCAGTTCACACCACGGACCGCGGAAACCCGCCCGCGCGACACCGGCTGCCGGTACGCCACCACCGCCAGCGTCTCCAGCGCGGCCTGCGTGAGACGGGCCTGCTGCCCGTCCAGCACGAACCGGTCCACCGCCGCCGAACACTCCGCGCGGCTGTAGAACCGCCACCCGCCGGCCACCTGCCGCAGCTCGAAACCGCGCCCCTGCGCCGTGTACTCCGCCGCCAACTCCCGCAGCACAGCGGCCACTTCACCTGCGGACGCGTCCAGCACCGAGGCCAGCCGCTGCTCCGGCACCGGCTCGTCGGCGACCATCAGCACCGCCTCCAGCGCCGCCCGCAACAGCACCCCCTCCGGGGCCGGCGGCGGCGCGTACACCGACTCCTGCCACTCCCCGGGCCGGGCCTGCCCGGGCAGGCCGAGCGCCCGCCGCGACCGCTGCTCCGTCATCGGGACCCGCCTTCCCCGCCCGCCGGGCGGTCGAACTCGTCGGTCACCTCGACCGTCCGGTCCCCCTCGGCGACCCAGCGCACCACCAGCTCCTCCAGGGCCTGCGGCTGCTCGAACGCCAGCACCTTCTCCCGGTACAGCTCCAGCAGCGCCAGGAACCGGGCCACCACCACCAGGTCGCTGTCCGCGTCCGCCACCAGCCGGCCGAACGTCGCCTCCCCCAGCGCGCTGAGCCGCTCCACCACCAGCGCCGCCTGCTCGCGCACGCTCACCGGCGGCATGTGGATGTGGTCCACGTACACCGCCGGCTTCGGCTTCGGCACGAACGCCTTCGCCGCCAGCCGCGCGAACCGCTCCGGCCCGATCGACAGCACCACCTCGGGCAGCAGCTGCGCGTGGTGCGGCTCCAGCCCCACGGCCCGCGGCCGCCGCGACGACTCCGCGGCCCACCGCTCGGCGAACACCGCCGCCGCTTCCTTGTACGCCCGGTACTGCAGCAACCGCGCGAACAGCAGGTCCCGCGCCTCCAGCAGCGCCAGGTCCTCCTCGTCCTCGACCTCCGCCACCGGCAGCAGCCGCGCCGCCTTCAGGTCCAGCAGCGTCGCCGCCACCACCAGGAACTCCGTCGCCGCGTCCAGGTCCCACTCGGGCCCCATCCCCCGGATGTGCGCCACGAACTCGTCGGTGACCTTCGACAGCGCCACCTCGGTGACGTCCATCCTGTGCTTCGCGATCAGCCCGAGCAGCAGGTCGAACGGCCCCTCGAAGTTCTCCAACCGGACCTGGAACATAACGTCCGATTCTGGCAGAGCCGCGAGCGAACCCGGGGAGGGCAACCCCGGCGTCAGCGGCCCCGAAGCCGCCGCACCAGGATGGACGCCTCGCCCCGCTGCTCCAGATCCGCGAGCACCACCGAGATCGCCTCGCGCACCACCCGCCCGCGGTCCACCGCCAACCCGTGCTCCCCGCGCAGCACCAGCCGCGCGTGCTCCAGGTCCATCAGCTCCTCCGCCGACACGTACACGGTGATCTTCTCGTCGTGCCGCTCCCGCCCGGACGGCCGCCGGGCCCGCCCGCGCCCGCGCACCGTCGCGGTCTGCGCCCGTCGCGCCGCCTCTGCGGGGTCCTCCGCGCGCCCCGCAGGTGCGGCCTGGGGCTCCGGCCGGGCGGCCGGCACGTCCGCCGTGCGGCCCGCCCCGGCCCCGCTCTCGTTCGCCTTCGGCGGCTCCCCGGAAGGCCCGCCGCCGGAACCGTTGCCGCTTCCGTTTCCGTTCCGGGCCAGCGAGGGCGACAGGGCCATTCCGCCGGTCGCCCGGAACAGCTCGTCGGCCCCCGGGAGGCTCACTCGGCGGGGCGGCACCGGTCGAGCACCTCCCTGGCGAGCTGGCGGTAGGCGGCCGCGCCGACCGAGTTGGTGGCGTACGTGGTGATCGGCTCGCCGGCCACCGTGGTCTCCGGGAACCTGACGGTCCGTCCGATGACGGTGTGGAAGACGTGCTCGCCGAACGCCTCGACGACCCGGGCCAGCACCTCGCGCGAGTGCACGGTGCGGGAGTCGTACATGGTGGCGAGGATGCCGTCCAGGCGCAGCTCGGGGTTGAGCCGCTCGCAGACCTTCTCGATGGTCTCGGTGAGCAGCGCGACACCGCGCAGCGCGAAGAACTCGCACTCCAGCGGCACGATGACGCTGTGAGCGGCCGTCAGGGCATTGACCGTCAGCAGGCCCAGCGAGGGCTGGCAGTCGATGATGACGTAGTCGTAGTCGGGCAGCAGCGGCTTGAGCGCGCGGGCCAGCGCGGACTCCCGGGCGACCTCGCTGACCAGCTGCACCTCGGCGGCCGACAGGTCGATGTTGGACGGCAGCAGGTCCATGCCGGGGATGGCGGTCTTCAGCAGGACCTCGTCGGCCGTCAGACCCCGCTCCATGAGCAGGTTGTAGACCGTGACGTCGAGTTCCATCGGGTTGACGCCGAGGCCGACGGAGAGCGCGCCCTGCGGGTCGAAGTCCACCAGCAGGACCCGGCGGCCGTACTCGGCGAGTGCGGCGCCCAGGTTGATGGTGGAGGTGGTCTTGCCGACTCCGCCCTTCTGGTTGCACATCGCGATGATCTGCGCGGGGCCGTGCTCGGCGACCGGCGCGGGGATCGGGAAGTACGGCAGCGGCCGGCCGGTCGGTCCGACCCGCTCGCGGCGCTGGCGGGCCGCGTCGGGGGCCAGCGTGGCGGCGTACTCGGGGTCGGGCTCGTACTCGGCGTCCGGGTCGTCGTACGGCCCGTAGCCGAGCTCGTTGTAGGCCAGGCCGTACGCCGCGAAGTCGGCGTCGTAGTCGGTGGCGGCGGTCGCCGCGCTCTGGCGCGCCTCGAAGGTACGGACCGCGACCGAGCCGACCTCCTGCGCACCCACCGTGGCGTGCCGGGCTTCCTCGTTCGGCTGCCCGGCGGAGAGCTCCGCCAGTCCTGGCTGACCACCCCCGGGAGCAAATGTCGACTCATTCACAAGTCGTCTTACCTCCTTGGACATCCAGGACTCTATGTCGATTCGTCAGCGTGGCAGCATGCCAACGGTTTGCGACTCTAGGCCGTTTCGGGCATTCGCAGCAACACAATCCACGGTAGTGGGCCGGTTGTGTCGGCCACTCACCCACCCCGTGTCAAGAGACGACCCTAACGTTTCCGCGCAGGCGACGGGCCATGAGGGGTCGTCAGAAGGGCGTCAGGTGTCCTTGTCGACAGAGCGGGTGACAAACCGCACCGGAATTGACCGTCCGTGGACACCTCCGCGACACCCCCGGGCCCGCTCCCGGGGCCCCGACGGGCGGCTGCGGGCATGCCGAAGCCCCCGGACCGAATGGGGAGGACGGCCGGGGGCGACAGCGGGTGCGGGGCGTCAGGCGAGGACGCTCTCCAGCGAGACCGACTCCAGGCCGAAGGCCTCGGCGACGGCCGGGAAGGTGATCTGGCCCTCGTGCACGTTCAGGCCCTTGGCGAGCGCGGCGTCGCGGCGCAGCGCCTCCTTCCAGCCACGGTTCGCCAGCTCCACCACGTACGGCAGGGTGGCGTTGGTGAGGGCGTAGGTGGAGGTGTTCGGGACGGCGCCCGGCATGTTCGCCACGCAGTAGAAGACCGAGTTGTGGACCTGGAAGGTCGGCTCGGCGTGCGTGGTGGCGTGCGAGTCCTCGAAGCAGCCGCCCTGGTCGATGGCGATGTCGACGAGCACGGAGCCCGGCTTCATGCGGGAGACCAGCTCGTTGGTGACGAGCTTCGGGGCCTTGGCGCCCGGGATCAGCACGGCGCCGATGACCAGGTCGGCCTCGACGACGGCCTTCTCCAGCTCGAAGGAGTTGGAGACGATGGCCTTGATCTTGTTGCCGAAGATCTTGTCGGCCTCGCGCAGCTTGTTGATGTCGCGGTCCAGCAGGGTCACGTCGTAGCCCATGCCGATGGCGATGGTGGCGGCGTGCCAGCCGGAGACGCCACCGCCGATGACGACGGCCTTGGCCGAGTGGGTGCCGGGGACGCCACCGGGCAGGGTGCCGCGGCCGCCGGCCGGACGCATCAGGTGGTAGGAGCCGACCTGCGGGGCCAGGCGGCCCGCGACCTCGGACATCGGGGCGAGCAGCGGCAGGGCGCCGTTCGGCAGCTGCACGGTCTCGTAGGCGATCGCGGTGGTGCCGGACGCGAGCAGCGCGTCGGTGCCGGGGCGGTCGGCCGCCAGGTGCAGGTAGGTGAAGAGGGTCTGGCCCTTGCGCAGTCGGTGGTACTCCGACGCGATGGGCTCCTTCACCTTGAGGATCATGTCGGCCGCGGCCCAGACCTCGTCGGCGGTGGGGAGGATGGTCGCACCGGCGGCCACGTACTCCTCGTTGGGGATCGAGGAGCCGACACCGGCGTTGTCCTCGATGACGACCTCGTGTCCGTTGCGGACCAGCTCATGCACGCCGGCAGGCGTGATGGCCACGCGGTACTCGTGGTTCTTGACCTCGCGGGGGATGCCGACCTTCACGGCTAACACGTCCTCTTGCCATGGGGATTCCTACCGGGGGAAGACCGGCGGGGGACGCGCACGACGGGCACAACGGCGACAACCGGTGCATGAATCCATGCGCGACTGAGTTCGATTGTAATGAAGCCCAGGCGGCGTGTCAGCCTTCCAAAGCGAACAAATCAGCGCGACTCATTGGCAGGTTCGTAGGCTTGCACGCCTTCTGAGGCCATTTTGCAGGGCAAACCCCGCACTCTCGACACTACTCCGAAAGTGGACGAAATCCCTCCTGGCCGAGGTGCTGCCGCAGCCTCCCGGCCAGCTCGCCGACCTGCCGCTCCCCCACCGCGTCGCCCGTCCTGCGCAGCACCGCCGCCGCCGAGCGGTACTCGCGCAGCGCCTCCTCGAAACGCCGCAGCGCGGTGTGCGCCTCCGCCAACCGCACCAGCAGCCGCGCCTCGGCGACCGGGTCGCCGACCGCCTGCCGCAGCACCAGCGCCCGCCCGTACGCGTCGGCGGCGCGCAGCGGGTCGCCGAGCGCCCGGTGGCAGTGGCCCACCCCCTCCAGCGCGCGGGCACAGCCGCCCTCGTCGCCCGCGCCGCGGGACAGCTCCACCGCCCGGCGGTAGCGTTCGGCGGCCTGCTCCCAGCGGTCCGCGTCCGCCTGCAGGTCGCCCAGGTTGAGCAGCGCGGCGGCGGCCCGGCGCGGCGCGCCCTGCCGTTCGGCGACCTTGAGCACCGACTCGTGCAGCGCGTGCAGGTCGGCCGGCGCGGCCTCCCCGGTCAACGGCAGGGCCCGCAGCAGGGCCGACACCAGGCGGCCCGCACTGCCGTCCAGATCGCCCTGGCCGACGGCGTCGGCGACCGCCGCGAGGAGCTGCTCGCGCTCGCCCAGCAGCCACTGCCCGGCGTGCGCGGCCGACCGCAGCCGCAGCGGGCCCGGCAGCGGCTCCGGGTTCGGCCCGGCCGCCGGGTCCAGCAGCATCCGCGCCGAATCGACCAGCCGCACCAGCCGCTCCAGCAGCCGGGCCCGGGCCAGCTCCAGCTCGGACGGCCGGTCGAGCTCGGTGCCTGGATCTCTTCGGGACGGTGCCGGCACAGATCCTGCACGAGTGGAACACCGTCAGCCACACCAGCGACTACGAGGGCAGTCCTCG
>NZ_JBSGDD010000132.1:0-13457 GCF_053602195.1 Kitasatospora sp. NPDC004531
ATTCAGATCTGTCTATATGAGATTTGGTTTTGTGTGTCTGGAGTTCTGTGGTGTGCTGTTCCGTTCTGTGGGTGTAGCGGTCGGTGAGTTCGGAGGCGGCGCGGCGCAGCGCCGCCTCGTACAACTGCTGCTTGCCGCCCGCGAAGTAGCGGTAGACGAGCGGGCGGGAGGCGCCGGCGGCCTCGGCGACGTCGTCGAGCGAGACGTCCTCGGGCGGGCGGGCGGCGAACAGTTCCAGGGCGACGGCGATGAGTTGCTCGCGTCGCTGCTGGACGGGCAGTCGGCGGTAGCCGGTGCGTCGGGGGCGCTCCGCCGCGGGGGAGGGGGTGGCTGCCATGGGTGTCAGGGTAGTCGCCGGGCGGGCCCCCGCCGGGTGCCGCCGACCGGCGGGTTCCTGCGGGGCGGGGCGGCGGCGCGACCGCAGACTGTGACAGGTCAGCTGCGGAACGCGACGAGGAGCGGCCTGGTGCGGTGGGTACGGGCGGTGGGGCGGTGGATCGGCAGGTCCCCGGGGACGTACGGGTGGCTGCTGTTGCTCGCGGTCACCAGCTTCGTGGTGGCCCGGAAGGATCCGGCCGCGCTGCACTTCTTCCTGGAGCAGCGGTCCACCAACATCGACCGGTTGACGTCGCGTCCGGTGCACGCCCTGCTGGCCAGTCTGATCTGGACCGAGCAGGCGAACTTCCCGTTCTACTTCGTGATGTTCCACGTCTTCCACGTCCCCGCCGAACGCTGGCTCGGCACCCGCCGCTGGCTGACCGTGGCGCTGACCGCGCACGTGCTGGCGACGTTGATCAGCCAGGGCGTGGTCGCCTGGGGCGTGCGCCACCAGGTGCTGCCGATGAACATGGCGTACACCGTGGACGTCGGGGTGTCGTACGCGCTGGCGGGGGTGGAGGGCGTGCTGACGTACGGCCTGGCCGGGGCGTGGCGGTGGGTGTACGGCTGCGGGCTGGTGGTGTTCTACCTGGTGCCGCTGCTGGTCTCGCACACGTTCACCGACCTGGGGCACTTCTGCGCGGCGCTGATCGGACTGGCGTTCTTCCCGATCACCCGCGGCCGGCCGGTCTGGGATCCGGGGCGTGCGGTGCGCCGGCTGCGCTCGGCACGCGGTTGACGTGATCACCGCCGAAGAGGGCTTGAATTCGCCCCGGGCTGCGACAGGATGGCCCGATGGCTCATGAACTGAACGATCGTCACGTCGACGGCCCCACCCCGCGCCGGATCGCCGATTCCTACGTCCACGCCCTCGCCGACCTGGACCCGCTGACCGCGGTCTACCTCGGCCTCAACCCGGAGGACGACCGGCTGACCGACCTCTCCCCGGCGGGCACCGACGCCGTCGCCGCCCTGGCCCGCCGCACCCTCGCCGAGCTGGACGCGCTGGAGGCGTCCGGCCCGGTCGAGGACGAGGCCGAGCGCCGCTGCGCCCGGCTGCTGCGCGAGCGGCTGACCGCGGAGCTGGCCGTGCACGACGCGGGCGAGGACTTCCGGTCCGTCCGCAACCTGGGCTCGCCGGTGCACAACACCCGCGAGGTCTTCACCCTGCTGCCCACCGACACCGACCAGGACTGGCTGCGGCTGGGCCGCCGCCTGGCCCGCTTCCCGGAGGCGATGGCCCAGTACCGGCAGACCCTGGAGGAGGGCGTGCGGCGCGGCCTGCTCTCGGCGCCGCGCCAAGTGGACACCTTGGTGGGCCAGTTCGCCGAGTGGATCGACTCCGAGCAGCCGGGCGGCTGGTTCGGCGAGCTGGTCGCCCCCGCGCCCGAGCACCTGCGCGAGCAGCTGACCGCCCACGCGGTGGCGGCCACCGCCGCCCTGGTCGAGCTCCGCGACTGGCTCCGCGACGTGTACGGCCCGGCCGCCCAGGGCACCCCCGACGCGGTCGGCCGCGAGCGCTACGCCCGCTGGGTGCGCTACTGGACGGGCGCCGACCTCGACGTGGACGAGGCGTACCGCTGGGCGTGGGAGCAGTTCCACGACCTGGACGCGCAGATGCGGGCCGAGGCGCAGAAGGTGCTGCCCGGGGCGACCCCGATGCAGGCGATGACGTGGCTGGAGACCGACGGTCCGGCGATCCGCGGCGAGCAGCAGGTGCGGGAGTACCTGCAGGGCCTGATGGACCGGGCGATGAACGACCTGCAGGGCGTCCACTTCGACCTGGCCGACCCGCTGCTGAAGGTCGAGTCGCGGATCGCGCCGCCCGGCAGCGCCGCCGCCCCCTACTACACCCGGCCGTCGCTGGACTTCTCCCGCCCCGGCCGGACCTGGCTGCCCACCCTGGGCCGGGACGCGTTCCCGGAGTGGGACCTGGTCTCCACCTGGTACCACGAGGGCGTCCCCGGCCACCACCTGCAGCTCGCGCAGTGGACGTACGTGGCGGACCGGCTCTCCACCTACCAGGTCACCCTGGGCGGCGTCAGCGCCAACATGGAGGGCTGGGCGCTCTACGCGGAGCGCCTGATGGACGAGCTGGGGTACCTGACCGACCCCGGCCACCGCCTCGGCTACCTGAACGCGCAGATGATGCGCGCGCTGCGGGTGATCGTGGACATCGGCATGCACGCCGAGCTGGACTTCCCCGCCGGCTCGCCGTTCGCGGCCGGCGAGCCGATGCGGCCGGAGCGCGCCCGCGAGTTCTTCGGCGCGTACTGCGGCCTGTCCGCCGAGTTCCTGGACAGCGAGCTGGTCCGCTACCTGGGCCTGCCCGGCCAGGCGATCGGCTACAAGCTCGGCGAGCGGGCCTGGCTGAGCGGCCGCGCCGCCGCCCGGGCGGCCGCCGAGGCGCGCGGCGAGGAGTTCGACCTCAAGGCGTGGCACATGGCGGCGCTGTCGGCGGGCTCGCTGGGCCTGGACGAACTGGTCACGGAGTTGAGCGCGCTGTAACCGCAGAAGCGTCCCGGGTGGCCGAGCGGCCGGGCACCCGGGCCTGCCGTCCCAAAAGATGACAAAACCGAACGAGCCGCCTTGCCGGTGACAGCCCCGGGCGTTTGGCTGGAGAGAGCGCCGTGCGCGCGACCCAGGCCCCCAACTCCCGATTCGGCGGAAGGCGGTCCTCCGGTGACCTCCCAGCACGCCCCCGACACCCAGCAGGCCGACCCGCGCCGCTGGTGGGCCCTGGCGGTCATCGCCATCGCCCAGCTGATGATCGTCCTGGACGCGACGATCGTGAACATCGCCCTCCCGTCCGCCCAGCACGACCTGGGCATCTCCAACGCCAACCGGCAGTGGGTGATCACCGCCTACACGCTGGCCTTCGGCGGCCTGCTGCTGCTCGGCGGCCGGATCGGCGACCTCTTCGGACGCAAACGCACCTTCATCGTCGGCCTGCTCGGCTTCGCGCTGGCCTCCTGCCTCGGCGGCTTCGCCACCACCGGCGGCATGCTGTTCGCCGCCCGCGCCCTGCAGGGCGCCTTCGGCGCGCTGCTCGCCCCGTCCGCGCTGTCCCTGCTGTCCATCACCTTCCGCGACCCGCGCGAACGCGCCACCGCGTTCGGCGTCTTCGGCGCACTGGCCGGCGGCGGCGCGGCGATCGGCCTGATCACCGGCGGCCTGCTCACCGAGTACCTCAGCTGGCGCTGGTGCCTGTACGTCAACGGCCCGATCGCCCTCGTCACCGCGATCGGCGCCTACTACCTGCTGCGCCGCGACCACATCGACCGCTCCCACCGGGTCCGGCTCGACCTGCCCGGCGCGGTGCTCGGCTGCGGCGGCCTGCTGCTGATCGTCTACGGCACCTCCGAGGCCGTCGGCCGCGGCTGGGGCGACTGGCTGGTGCTCACCTCGCTCAGCGTCGGCGTCGCCCTGCTCGCCGTGTTCGCCCTGGTCGAGCGGCGCACCCCGCACGCCCTGCTGCCGATGCACCTGATCCGCGAACGCAACCGGGCCGGCGGCGCGCTCTCCGTCGGCCTCGCCGTGATCGCCATGTACGGCCTGTTCCTGTTCCTGACGTACTACCTGCAGATCATCAAGGGCTTCTCGCCGATCCGGGCCGGCGTCTCCTTCCTCCCGATGACCGCCGCGATCATCCTCAGCTCGGCCGGCCTCGGCTCCCGCCTGATGACCCGCGTCCCCACCCGCGCGCTGATGGTCCCCGGCCTGCTGATCGGCGCCGGCGGCATGGCCTGGCTCACCCAGCTGCGGGTGGACAGCTCGTACGCCGGCCTGGTGCTGCCCGCCGAGATCCTGCTCGGCATCGGCCTCGGCCTGGTCTTCATGCCCGCCATCAGCCTGGCCACCCTGGGCGTCGCCCCGCAGGAGACCGGCGCCGCCTCCGCCATCATCAACAGCGCCCAGCAGGTGGGCGGTTCGATCGGCACCGCACTGCTCAACACCATCGCCGCCAGCGTCACCGCCACCTACCTGGCCACCCGCAACCCCACCGACCCGCTGGTCCAGGCCCAGGGCGCGGTGCACGGCTACGCGGTCGCCACCGCCGTCGCGATGGGCATCCTGCTGCTCGCCGCCGTGGTCGCGTTCCTGATGATCGACCACCGCCCCGCCCCCGGCGAGGCCGAGGGCAGAGCCGCCGAGACCGAGGCCGAAGCGGTGGCCTGACCCGAACACGCCCCGTGCCGCCGACCCCCACCCGGCCCCGACCATGAGACCCTGCTGTCCGCCACCGGAAATCTCACGAGTCTCCCAGCCAGGAATCACGGCATTTCCAGCTCGGCCACGCATATTCGAGACAGCTCGGGTCAACCGGTGTCCGCGCCACCACGACGCGGACACCGGAGGGACCTTCCGGTCGGGAGGAACAGGGCAGCATGGGACGGCACAGCAAGCACCGCAAGCGTCGTACGCTGCGCCCGGTCGCCCTCACCTCGGTGCTCGCCGTCGGCGTGGTCGGTGCGATAGCCGCCGCCGGGATCTACTCCGTCCACCTGCGCGACGCCCCGCGCCGGCAGCCCAGCTCGGACAGCGTCGCGGCGGCCGGCCCGATCGCCGCGCCCGCGCCCGTCCTCAGCGCCGCCCCGAGCCCGAGCCCGAGCCCGAGCACGGACGGCGGTGCGAGCGAGGCGGCCGGCCCGCTGAACGCCGACCGGCCCAGCGACGCCCCCTCCGGCCCGACCCGGCAGATCCCCCCGTTCGCGCCGCCGGACGTCAGACTCGGCGTCACCGGGAACGCCCCGCTGAACACCGAGTCGGTGCGGGTCGGCGCGCTGTTCAACGGCGACGCCGCACCCGGCAACCACTTCTGCACCGCCAGCGTCATCGACAGCCCCGGACGGAACCTGATCCTCACCGCCGCGCACTGCGTCTCCGGCACCAGCGGCATCACCTTCGCCCCCGGCTACCACGACGGGCAGTCCCCGTTCGGGACCTGGCAGGTCACCAAGGTCTACACCGCCGACGGCTGGCAGGACGACGAAGACCCCGACGAGGACTTCGCCGTGCTCGCCGTCGCCCCCCGCAACGGCATGCGGATCGAGGACGTGGTCGGCGGCAACCCGCTCGGCACCAACGCCGCCTGGACCGTCCAGGCCCGGCTGTACGGCTACCCCAACGGCGCCGAGAAGCCGATCCTGTGCACCAACACCACCAGCCGCCAGGACACCTTCCAACGCCGCATCGACTGCCCGTCCTTCCCCAACGGCACCAGCGGCGGCCCGTTCATCGACGCCGCCACCGGCCAGGTGATCGGCGTCATCGGCGGCTACCAGCAGGGCGGCGACACCGACGACACCTCCTACAGCGCCTACTTCGACCACACCGTCGCCGACCTGGTCACCAAGGCGGCCTGAGCACCCCTGGAAACCCCGCCCGCCGTCACCCACAATGGGCCGACGACGCACACGAGGGGGAGGCGCGGTGTTCCGCCGCTGGTGGTTCCTGAAACTCGCGGGGCCCGCCCCGACAACCGCACCCCGCCCGAGCCGCCGCGAGATCCGCGAGCGCAACGCCCTGGTGCTGGGGGAGTGGGAAGCCCTCCGGGACCGGCTGCGCGAACTCGCCGCCGAGCGGGTCACCGCGGCCGGCGCGGTCTTCCGGGCCGCCGAACTCCAGCTCCCCGCCGAGGAGTCGGCCGCCCGCCGCGCCTACCAGTGGGCCCTGGAGGCGTACGAGGCGGCCGGCCGACTGCTCGACCACGCCGACCACCCCGACACCGACCTGCCCGACCTGGCCGCCGCCGTGGTGCTCGCCGAACAGGCCGTCGAACGCCTCGCCGCCGCCCACCTGCTGCACGCCGGACAGCGGCCCGGCCCGCTCGCCGTCCGCTGCTACTACAACCCGCTGCACGGCCCCGCCGAGCCGACCGGGAACCGCAGGTCCCGCCGGCGCACCCGCACCGTCGCCCGCGAGGCCGCCGCCGAGCGCCACCCCGCCTGCCACGGCTGCCGCGCCGCGATCCTGGCCGGCCAGACCCCCGACGTCCTGCCCGCGCTGCTCCCCGCCAAGGCCGCCCCCGGCCACAAGGGCCCCGTCCTGGTCCCCTACTTCGCCGTCCCCCGCCAGTGGTCCCCCTGGTCCACCACCGCCTGCGGCGCCTACGACCCCACCACCCCGTCCCTCGTCCTGCGCGGCGCCCACCACCGCCACCCGCCGCACTGACCCGCCGTCAGCCCCCGGCGCCGCAGCCGAGGCGGGCGGCCTCCTGCTGGGCCTCGCCGCGCGGGTACCCGACGAACCGGCCGGGTCGGCCGACGCCGATGACCGGGTTCCCGGGGTACGGCCCCAGCACCGCGCCGAACTCCGGCAGACCGGCGTGCGGCGCCTCGTGGACGAAGATCTCGTACGCGCGTCGGGCGTCCGCCTCACCCGCGCTCGACGTCGCGGCCGTGGTGAGCGACCCGGGACGGACCGACCCGGCCCGGAACACGAAGAAGGCCCAAGCCACTTGGGCTTGAGCCTCGTTCACGCACTTGCTGCGAAGTGCCCCCGGTAGGATTCGAACCTACGCACCCGCCTCCGGAGGGCGGTGCTCTATCCCCTGAGCTACGGGGGCCCTGGGTGATCTGGGTGATCGCCCGGCCTTGCGGGGAAAACACTACCAGGGAAACTCCGTGCTCCGTGCACGGGTTTCCGGGGAGCGGCGGACGGGCCGTCAGTGGGCGACCGGCAAGTAACCGAAAGGCCGGACGGGCGGGGCGGGGCGCGGCTACCCTCGGTGAGGTGGCGGCGACGTCGGGGCGGGTCCTCGTGGTGGACGACAGCGAGGTGATCCGCCGGCTGATCAGGGTCAACCTGGAGCTGGAGGGCTTCGAGGTGGTGACCGCCGCCGACGGTGCCGAATGCCTGGAGGTGGTCCGGGCCGTCGCGCCGGACGTGGTGACCCTGGACGTGGTGATGCCCCGGCTGGACGGGCTGCGCACGGCGGCCCGGCTGCGCGCCGCGTGGGAGACCGCGCACCTGCCGATCGCGATCGTGAGCGCCTGCACCCCCGCGGACCTGGAGCGCGGCGAGTCGGTGGGGGTGGACGGCTACCTGGCGAAGCCGTTCGACCCGGCGGACCTGATCGCGCTGGTGCACCGGCTGCGCGCGCTGCACCGCCCGGCCGCGCCCGGCGGCGGCAGGCGTTTCGCGTACGACTTCGGCGGCGCCGGCCTCGATCGCGCCGCCCGAAATTTCGCCCTCGGCGAACACGCGCAGGAACTTGTTCCGCCGGACGAGTCACGCCCGTGAGATGTGCCCGTCTGCGGCGCTCTCCGACGAGACGAAGCACACCGGGCGGCCCGACGCGCATCCCGTCCGGCAAACCGAGTGGCGGGCGACCACCCCGTCTCGCCTAGGCTTGGCCCCGTGACACCCGCAGAACTCTCCCAGGCAGTCCAGGCCGCCGTCAGCGCCGCCGTCCAGGCCGGCGAGCTGACCGTCGACGTGCCCGCGCACGTGACGGTCGAGCGGCCCAAGAACAGGGACCACGGCGACTACGCCACCAACGTGGCCCTCCAGCTCGCGAAGCCGGCCGGCAGGCCGCCGCGAGCCGTCGCGGAGATCCTGTCCGCCCGCCTGCGAGAGATCACCGGCGTCGCCAAGGTCGACATCGCCGGTCCGGGCTTCCTGAACATCACGCTGGACGCCGCCACCCAGGGCGAGCTGGCGCGCACCATCGTCGAGGCCGGCCAGGCGTACGGCCGCAACGAGGCGCTCAAGGGCCTGAAGATCAACCTGGAGTTCGTCTCGGCGAACCCGACCGGCCCGATCCACATCGGCGGCGTCCGCTGGGCCGCCGTCGGCGACTCGCTGGCGCGTGTCCTGAAGGCGTCCGGCGCCGAGGTGTCCACCGAGTACTACCTCAACGACGCCGGCGTGCAGATCACCAAGTTCGCCAAGTCGCTGAAGGCCGCCGCCAACGGGCAGCCGGTACCGGACGACGGCTACGTCGGCGAGTACATCAACGACATCGCCAAGGCCGTCACCGAGGGCATGCCCGGCATCCTGGAGCTGCCGGAGGACGAGCAGCTGCAGGCCTTCCGCACCGAGGGCCTGAAGCTGATGGTCGCCGAGATCCAGCGCTCCATGGCCGAGTTCGGGGTGCACTTCGACACCTGGTTCTCCGAGAAGTCGCTGCACGACTCCGGCGCCGTCGGCCGGGCCATCGAGCGGCTGCGCGAGCAGGGCCACGTCTTCGACCGGGACGGCGCGATCTGGCTGCGCACCACCGACTTCGGCGACGACAAGGACCGCGTCCTGATCAAGGCCGACGGCGAGACCACCTACTTCGCCGCCGACGCCGCCTACTACCTGAGCAAGCGGGACCGCGGCGCGGAGGTCTCGGTCTACATGCTCGGCGCCGACCACCACGGCTACGTCAACCGCCTCAAGGCCATCGCGGCCTGCGCCGGCGACGACATGGACCGCAACATCGAGGTGATGATCGGCCAGTTCGTGAAGATGCTGCGCGACGGCAAGGAGGTCCGCCTCTCCAAGCGCGCCGGCAACATCATCACGATCGACGACGTGATCGACTGGATCGGCGTGGACGCCGCCCGCTACATGCTGGTGCGCCAGTCCACCGACTCCACCATCACCATCGACATCGACGTGGTCACCAGCCAGACCGCCGAGAACCCGGTCTTCTACGTGCAGTACGCGCACGCCCGGATGTGCTCCGTGCAGCGCAACGCCGTGGAGAAGGGCATCGAGCGCGGCGCGGACTTCAAACCGGAGCTGCTGAGCACCGAGTGGGAGAACAACCTGCTCGGCCAGCTCGGCGAGTTCCCGCGGGTGCTGGCCAAGGCCGGCGAGCTGCGCGAGCCGCACCACGTCGCCACGTACCTGGAGCAGCTGGCCCGCGCCTACCACCGCTTCTACGACAACTGCCAGATCCTGCCGAAGGGCGACGAGGAGGTCACCGACCTCACGCACGCCCGCCTCTGGCTCGCCGACGCCACGCGAACGACGCTCGCCAACGGCCTCGGCCTGCTGGGCGTCTCGGCGCCCGAGCGGATGTAACGCACCACAACCCCCAAGCGCAGCGGGGGCGGCCGACCGGTCGACGGAGACCGGTCGCCGCCCCTTGCCATAGGCCGAGGAAGTACCTCACATGTCTCGCTCCGCACACCCCGCAGGCCCCCGGCACGGCGACGTGCTGCCCGAGGGCCACTACCAGGCCCCGCCCGCCGACCTGAACGCCCTCGACCCGAAGGTCTGGTCGCGCACCGTCACCCGCGACGCGGACGGCGTCGCCACCGTCGGCGGCATCGACGTCCGCACCCTGGCCGCCGAGTTCGGCACCCCCGCGTACGTGCTGGACGAGGCCGACTTCCGGGCCCGCGCCCGCGCCTGGCGGGACGCCTTCGGCACCGAAGCGGACGTGTACTACGCCGGCAAGGCGTTCCTGTCCAAGGCCGTGGTGCGCTGGCTGCACGAGGAGGGCCTCAACGTCGACGTGTGCTCCTCCGGCGAGCTGCGGGTGGCGCTGGCGGCCGGCATGCCGGGCGAGCGGATCGCACTGCACGGCAACAACAAGTCGGTGCACGAGCTGGAGCAGGCCGTGAAGGCCGGCGTCGGACACATCGTGGTCGACTCCTTCCAGGAGATCGACCGCCTGGCGGAGATCGCCGAGGCGCAGGGCGTCCGCCAGCCGGTGCTGATCCGGATCACCGTCGGCGTCGAGGCGCACACCCACGAGTTCATCGCCACCGCGCACGAGGACCAGAAGTTCGGCCTGTCGCTGTCCGGCGGCCTGGCCGCCGAGGCGGTCCGCCGGGTGCTGGCCAAGCCCTCCCTGGAGCTGCGCGGCATCCACTCGCACATCGGCTCGCAGATCTTCGACTTCGCCGGATTCGAGGTCGCCGCCCGCCGGGTGGTCGGCCTGCTCGCCGAGGTCCGCGACGAGCACGGCGTCGAACTGCCGGAGATCGACCTCGGCGGCGGCCTCGGCATCGCCTACACCCCCGACGACGACCCGCGCGAGCCCGCCGAGATCGCCGCCTCGCTCGGCGAGATCGTCCGACGCGAGTGCGCCGCGGCGCAGTTGACGGCCCCTCGGATCTCGGTGGAGCCCGGCCGGGCGATCGTCGGCCCGACCGCGTTCACGCTGTACGAGGTCGGCACCGTCAAGCGGCTGGAGGGCCTGCGCACCTACGTCAGCGTGGACGGCGGCATGTCCGACAACATCCGCACCGCGCTGTACGACGCCGAGTACTCGGTGGCGCTGGTCTCCCGCACCAGCGAGGCCGAGCCGATGCTGGTCCGGGTGGTCGGCAAGCACTGCGAGTCCGGCGACATCGTGGTCCGGGACGCTTTCCTGCCCGCCGATCTGGCCCCCGGCGACCTGATCGCGGTGCCCGCCACCGGCGCCTACTGCCGGTCCATGGCGAGCAACTACAACCACGCCCTCAAGCCCCCCGTGCTGGCCGTCGCCGACGGCGCCGCCCGGGTCATCGTCCGCCGCGAGACGGAAGAGGATCTCCTGCGCCTCGATATCGGCTGACGAAATTTTCGTCTCAGAACGTGGACCGGCCGTAGATCCGTGCGGAAAGTCCCGGAGACTGGTACGGACAGGAAAACCCCCGGGGACACCGAATCGCCCCGCCGGGGACCGAAGAATGCAGAGCGGAGTCGGATGATGCGTACGCGCCCGCTGAAGGTGGCGTTGCTGGGCTGTGGTGTGGTGGGCTCCGAGGTGGCGCGCATCATGACGACGACGGCCGACGACCTCGCCGCGCGCATCGGCGCCCCGGTGGAGCTCGCGGGCATCGCGGTCCGGCGGGCCGGGCGCCCCCGCCCCGGGGTGCCCGAGCACCTGCTCACCACCGACGCCGAGGCCCTCGTCGGCCGCGACGACATCGACGTGGTGATCGAGGTCGTCGGCGGCATCGAGCCGTCCAAATCGCTGATCCTGCAAGCCTTCCGGGGCGGCGCCTCGGTGGTCTCCGCCAACAAGGCGCTGCTCGCCAAGGACGGCGCCGAACTGCACGCCGCGGCCGCCGAGGCCGGCGTCGACCTCTACTACGAGGCCGCCGTGGCCGGCGCCATTCCGCTGCTGCGTCCGCTGCGCGAGTCGCTGGCCGGCGACAAGGTGAACCGGGTGCTGGGCATCGTCAACGGCACCACCAACTTCATCCTCGACAAGATGGACACCACCGGCGCCGGGTACTCCGAGGCGCTGGAGGAGGCCACCGCGCTGGGCTACGCCGAGGCCGACCCGACCGCCGACGTGGAGGGCTTCGACGCCGCCGCCAAGGCCGCCATCCTGGCCGGCATCGCCTTCCACACCAAGGTGACCGCCGCCGACGTCTACCGCGAGGGCATCACCGAGGTCACCGCCGCCGACATCGCCTCCGCCAAGCAGATGGGCTGCGTGGTCAAGCTGCTGGCGATCTGCGAGCGCTCCGCCGACGGCGCCTCGGTCACCGCCCGGGTGCACCCGGCGATGATCCCGCTCAGCCACCCGCTGGCCTCCGTCCGGGAGGCCTACAACGCGGTCTTCGTCGAGGCCGAGGCGGCCGGCCGGCTGATGTTCTACGGCCCCGGCGCGGGCGGCTCGCCGACCGCCTCCGCGGTCCTCGGCGACCTGGTCGCGGTCTGCCGCAACAAGGTCAACGGCACCACCGGCCCCGGCGACTCGGTCTACGCCCAGCTGCCCGCCAAGCCGATGGACGAGGTCGTCACCCGCTACCACGTCAGCCTCGACGTGGACGACCGGGCCGGCGTGCTCGCCCAGGTCGCCTCGGTCTTCGCCGAGCACGGCGTCTCCATCGACACCGTCCGCCAGCAGGGCCGCGACGGCGACGCCGCGCTCGTTGTGGTCACCCACCGCGCCACCGACGCCGCCCTGTCGGCGACGGTCGACAAGCTCCGCGCACTGGACAGCGTGCGCGACGTGGCCAGCATCATGCGGGTCGAAGGGGAGTAAGAGGAACCATGAACGCCCTTACCGGAAACGCTGCCCGAGGCACCCGCACCCACCAGTGGCGCGGCCTCATCGAGGAGTACCGCGACCGCCTCCCGGTCACCGACGCCACCCCCGTCGTCACCCTGCTGGAGGGCGGCACGCCGCTCGTCCCCGCCCAGGTGCTCTCCGAGCGCACCGGCTGCGAGGTCTACCTCAAGGTCGAGGGCGCCAACCCGACCGGCTCCTTCAAGGACCGCGGGATGACCATGGCCATCTCCAAGGCCAAGGAGGACGGCGCCCAGGCCGTCATCTGCGCCTCCACCGGCAACACCTCCGCCTCCGCCGCCGCCTACGCGGTCCGGGCCGGCATGGTCTCCGCCGTGCTCGTCCCGCAGGGCAAGATCGCCCTCGGCAAGATGGGCCAGGCGCTGGTGCACGGCGCCAAGATCCTCCAGGTGGACGGCAACTTCGACGACTGCCTCACGCTCGCCCGCGAACTCTCCGAGAAGTACCCGGTCGCCCTGGTCAACTCGGTCAACCCGGTGCGCATCGAGGGCCAGAAGACCGCCGCCTTCGAGATCGTCGACATGCTCGGCGACGCCCCCGACATCCACGTCCTCCCGGTCGGCAACGCCGGCAACATCACCGCCTACTGGCGCGGCTACCGCGAGTACGCGGCCGACGGCCTCTCCTCGAAGACCCCCCGCATGTGGGGCTTCCAGGCCTCCGGCTCCGCCCCCATCGTGGACGGCGCCCCGGTGCTCAAGCCGCAGACCATCGCCACCGCGATCCGGATCGGCAACCCCGCCTCCTGGGACTACGCGCTCGCCGCCCGGGACGAGTCCGGCGGCCTCATCGACAAGGTGACGGACCGCCAGATCCTGTCCGCGTACCGCCTGTTGGCCGCGCAGGAGGGCGTCTTCGTGGAGCCCGCCTCCGCCGCCTCGGTGGCCGGCCTGCTCGCCAAGGCCGAGGCCGGACTGGTCGACCCCGGCCAGCGGATCGTCTGCACCGTCACCGGCAACGGCCTCAAGGACCCGGATTGGGCGGTGGCCGGCGCACCCCAGCCGCAGATCGTCCCGATCGACCCCGAGACGGCCGCCCGCCGCCTCGGCCTGCTGGACTGACCCCGCGTCAAGACGGCGAGCGGCGGACCGGATCCGGTCCGCCGCTC
>NZ_JBSGDD010000133.1:0-13293 GCF_053602195.1 Kitasatospora sp. NPDC004531
CCGGTACCCGCCGAGCCGGCCGACGCCGCGCAGCCCGAGCACAGGGCCGGCCGCCGCAACAACGCCCCGACCCACCGGACCCCGACCGGGCGGCGGTGAACGGCGGTCGACGAGAACAGCCGGCGGGCGGGGCGGGTCAGCCGGTGACGGTCCCGACGTGCCGGGTGAGCGCGTCCAGGAGCGCGGTCTGCCGGTCGGTCAGCTTGCCGTCGGTGCGGGCCTTCGCCTGCTTGCGCAGCCAGGCGCCGGGGCGGAACGTCGGGTCGTCGGCGCCTCCGGTGCGGTTGGCGGGGCCGTCGAGGGCGCCGCCGGCGGCGAGGCAGGCGAGCAGGCGACGGTACGAGCGGTTCCAGTCCGGCTCCAGGCGCCACAGCTCGTCCAGGGCGTCGAGCTCGGCTACCTGGTCCTTGGTGAGGCCTGCGGCTTTGCGCTGGCGGCGCATCCACGCGCCGACCGCGTAGTCATCCAGTCTGGTGGTGGCGGGGATCGCCAGGTGGCCGTGCCGGCGGTGGAACGCCTTCGCGTAGGCGGCCCCGCGTTCCCAGGCGCCCGCGTTCTTCGACCAGATCATGCCGAGCGCGTCCAGCTCCGAGACGCGGGCCGCGTCGAGCACGTGCCGGCCGTTCAGGTGGCGCTGACGGGCGAGCCAGGAGATCAACTCCGCGTGCTTCGTCTTGTCGGCGGGGTCGAGATGGCCGTGCTGGAGGCGGAACGCGGCGGCGACCGCGTGCATCCGCTGCCACTCGACCGCACGCGGGTTGAACGCCCGCAACTTCACGGTCTGCAGGATCTTCGCCGCGTGCTGCTTCGCGTCGATCTTGAGCCACTCGACCGGCGACTCCACCGGTCCCGCCGGCCGCTGCTCGCCCTCACCGGCCTCGGTGGCCTCGCCCCCGGCGGCGGCCGTGGCCGCGGTGGTGTGCGCGGCGCCCGGCGAGCGGTGGGCGCGCAGCTCGGTGATCCGGCCCACGACCCGGGCGTCGTGCGCGGCAAGGGCACGCAGGACCCGCCAGATCGCGCGGAACGAGGAGGCTTCGATCTCGGCGTCGGCCTCCGCCCCCACCGCCTCGCCGGCGCCATAGACCTCGACCGGGCCCGCGACGGCAGTGTCGTCGCCGACCTCGGGGGTGGGAATGTAGACCGGCACCGTCATCGAAACCGGCACCGACTCCTACCGGCTCACCTCCACCCGAGCCCGAGCTGAGAACACCGCCAGCTGAACCGTCGGGCCCCGCCCTACGAGTTCCCCGGGCGTGATTGATCATTGCCGGCCCACGCTCGGTGATACTCATCCAATGACTTGGTTCGAGCGGGCCCAGAAAGCGGAGCAGTCAGGTGACTGGGATACGGCTATCGCCCTGGTGAGTGCCCACGCCGAGTGCTACTCAGTGGACCACTATGCCCACAACAACCATCTGTGGCACATGGACCTGCTCGCCTGCGCGGAACGGATCACAGAGCTATCGGATCTTGCCCGCACTGACGTCCACGCACGCAGGCGGCTCAACCGATCACTTCGTGGCCGAGGGATGGAAGCGGAGCTCTACGAGCGCACCGAAGACGGCGACCGCGACGCCCACTACTGCCTGGTCCGGCTGCTCTGCGAGACAAACCGGACCAAGCAGGCCCGCCGAACCGTTGAGGCGCTCGCTCCCGGGGATCAACACGCCCAGGAGATCATCGCCTGCTCCGAAGCGTCGTCGAGCCAGGCCCAGTCACACCGTTCAGCCACGCACTCATCATCCGGTGCCGCCATAACTGGTGAACATTCACGGCTTCCTTGATCGATAAGTGCCGCCCAAAGTCATCGATAAGTGCTGTCACTAGAAGTGAACGAAGCCACACGGTGGATCGCCGCCGGTGTGAGTGCCCAGACGACACCCCCCGATCCGGCCACCCGATGCGACCCCGGCCAGATCGACCGGGCCATGGACGCGCCACGCGGCGGGAGCAGGTACCAGACCGGAACCGCCACAAGGCGGACAGGCCCCGTTGCCCCACCCGCACGGCAGCGTCCGTCGGCGCAGGCAGCGGGGAACCGTTCGCACAGCCGGCCCGCCCACCCACGGCTACACGACGGAAACGGGTGCCGGACCAGGGTCGCCACAGGGCGGACAGGACCCGCCACTCCTCTGATCGGCGACATCCACGCAGGCGGCAAGAGCCTTGGCCAAGCGGTGCGGGAAAGTGGCGCGGGGGTGACAGTCGACGACGGGCAGGCGGTGGGCGTGGGCCTGGTCGGCGAGCCAGTGGGAGTACCTGGCGCTGACCTCGGCGCGGGCGGGCTGCGGGCCGTCGTCGGGCTCGCGTTGGGCGTAGTTGGCCCCGATGCGGGCGGGGTCGCCCTCGTGGAGGAACACGGCGCGCAGGCGGCGACAGTGCCGGGCGGCCTCGGCGGCGGCGAGAGCGGCGGCGCGGGGGGTGAGGTAGTCGCCTTCGACGACGGCGGGGACGTCGACACTCAGCCGGTTGCGGACGACACCGAGGACGGCGTCGTCCAAGGCTTGGGCGGTGGCGATCTGCAGCTCCAGAACACGGTCGGCATCCGGTTCGGCTCCGGGAGGCCAGGGGGTCGTGAAATGGTGCAGCCCGGGATGGGTGGCCGGGGTGGTGGCGCTCTGGAGGGCCGCGACGACATCGTCGAACTCGACCGTGAAGGCGCGACGGGAGGCGGCGAGACGGGCAGCGGCGTGGCTTTTGCCGACGCCGGAGGCGCCACCGATCAGCAGGATGTCCCAGGAGTGCTCGTCGGCGCGCATGAGGAACACGCTATCGCGGCACAGGACGATGGCTGCGGGGCGATGGTGCGAGAACGGGCCGGTCCGGGGCCGGGGGTCGCGGGTGAGGTGTTCGCCGACGGTGGCCGTCGTCGGTGCGGAGCGGTGTGGGTTGGGCGCCCGCAGCAGGCCGCTGTCGCCGGTCGCAGGAGCCCGCCCCCGGCGCGGCCACGAACCGGCCTGCGGCTGTGGGTCGCTCGCCGGTGCGGGGGGCGACCACCGGCGGCGGCGCGAGGTCGGGCCGGTGCAGGGCGGCGGCTGGCGGGCCCTCGTGGGCGCTGAAGGTGTCACGGCCCTGGTGACGGCCGGCCGGGCGTTCGCGACGGGGCCGTTCCTGGGGCGGAGGAACACGCGGCCCCGGCGGCCCGCAGTAGGGGCGGCCGGGGCGGTTCGGTGGCTGCGGGGCTTGACGGCGCAGGGGCCGGCTACTGGACGTGGGCGGCGGTCACGGTCCAGGCGGCGGTCGGGGTGTCGTCGAGGCGGAGGTCGAAGGAGAGGGTGATCGGCCTGCGCCGGTGGGCGTCGCCGCGGAGCACCTGCTCGGTGCGGCGGTCGACCTCGTAGTAGACGCCTTCGGCGTCCGCCGAGACGCGGAAGGCGATCGGGTCGCGGGAGACCAGGGAGCGCACCGTGACCGCGGTGACGGCGGCGTCGCGAAGGACGGTGCGGTCGGCGGTGCGCACGGGGGTGAAGTCCAGGCTGCCGTCGTTCATGATCCACTCTTCGAGGAACCGCTCGACGGCCACTTCGAGGACCGCCCGGTCGAAACGCCCGTCCAGGACGCTCAGGTCGCCGGCGGCGCTGTCCGCGTCCGTGGTCCAGGAGATGTTGGTGAGCGACAGGACATCGCTCACGCCTCGGGCGGCGGCGCTCCGGCCGGCCACTTCGAGGACCGCTTCGCGGGCGACCTCCTTCTGGTCCCAGCCGTCCGTCTCGATGGCGCCGGTCAGGTGGTGCGCACCCTCGGCCGCCTGTTCGATCGACGACACGATCCACTCCCCCGCCGGGCTCTTGCGCAGCGTCCAGTACTCGACGGGCCGCGTCGAGCCGTCCTTGCGCACGGCGTCGGGCCCGTGGACGCGCCGGACGTAGTCGTTGAGGGTCGCGGTGATCCGGAAGGTGACGGTGTCGTTCACCTCGCCCGCGCGGTTGGCGACGTCGACCAGCTCGACCACCGGGCCGGAGACGATCTCCACGACGTTGACCTCGCCGCGCGAGTCGTAGTCGCGCAGTTCCTCGGCCCACTTGCCGTAGAGCACCGGGGAGAGGATCTGCTGCAGCGTGGCGTGGTCGCGCCGGGTCCAGGCCTGCTGGGCGGTGGTGTACAGCCAGACGGCACGCTGTTCCAGCGCGGCACGGTCGAAGGTCGCGTCGGTGTCGGCGATGGCATCGACACGGGCGCCGACCTGGGCGGCGCGCTCGCGGGCCTGGGCGTCCGCGCGGTGCGCCGTGCGGTCCGAGACCGTGTTCAGACCGGCTGCCTGCTGGGCCTTGCGGCGCCGACGCCTGAGCCACAGCACCAGGAGGACGATGGCCACGAGCACCAGCAGCGGCAGAAGCCCGCCGCCCCCGCCGTAGCCGAACCCGAAACCGTAGCCGAACCCGAAACCACCGCCCCCGCCGCCGGTCGAGCCGTGCGAACCGCCACCGCCGCTGAAGCCGTGGCTGCCGCCACCCCCGCGGGCGTACGCGACCGTCGGGCCGCTCAGCGCGATGACTCCACCGACCACAGATATCCACCGACGGGCACGCACCGGGGGTCCCCCTTCACCGAAACTTCCGAGCTGCTGCTCCGTGCGAGCTTACAAGCGGAACCGGACGGGAGGAGGGCGGCCCCTGCGCAGCCGGCCGATCCGAAGGGCGGGCCGGGACGGCCGACAGCGGGCCGGCAAGGGCCTCGCGCGGGCACGCGACTCGACATGGGCGCGGAGCTCTCGGACGTCGCGGCAAAGACGAAGGCGGCAGTGTGCGGGTGGGGTCGGCATCGGGGCGGGCGGCCGCGCAATTCTGCTGTGCTGTAAGGGAGTTCGGTGTTCCCTGCGGAAGGGCTCGCGCGTCGTGCCGTCCGGGTGGACGGGCCGTGGAGTGGCGGCGGCGCTCGGGGTCGGGGCGCAGCGCCTGGTGCGGTGACCAGGAGGTCGGGCGGTGTGCGCCCCACGGCGGGTCCCGGTTTCGCCCGGCGTGCCGTCCAGCAGCGGCAGGCGGGGCGGAGGGGCGGATGCGCGAACGGCCGGACCCGCGGTGCGGTTCCGGCCGTTCGCGTGCAGGGGTTACGCGCGCGCGTCGGTGAGCAGGGCTTCGGCTGCCGGGACGTTCGGGCGCGGGTGGGTCAGCAGGTGCACGGCCGCCGCCAGGGCGCCGCCGACCAGCGGGGCGAGCAGGAACAGCCACAGCTGGGACAGTGCGTCACCGCCCGCGAACAGCGCCGGGCCCAGGCTGCGGGCCGGGTTGACCGAGGTGCCGGTGAGCGGGATGCCCACCAGGTGCACGACGACCAGGGCCATGCCGATCGGCAGCCCGTCGAAACCGACCACCGCCAGCCGGTGGGTGACCGCCAGAACCACGTACACCAGCAGGAACGTCAGGACGACCTCGACCAGGAACGCTCCGGTGGCGTTGATGTGCACCTGGGAACGGTCGCCCCAGCCGTTGCTGCCGAGCCCCCCATGGGTCTCCAGCCCCGGTATCTGCCTGGCCAGCAGCAGGACCACAGCCGCACCGGCCACGGCGCCGAGCACCTGCGCGATCCAGTACGACACCGCGGTACGCCCGTCGATCCGACGGGCCAGCAGGAACCCGAGCGTCACCGCCGGATTCACGTGGCAACCGGAGATCGGCCCGAGCGCGTACGCCAACGCGAGCAACACGAACCCGAAGGCCAACGCGATCCCGACCGAGCCGATCGAGTCCCCCGCGAGCACCGCCGCACCCACCGCCAGCACCACCAGCAGCAGCGTCCCGAGGAACTCCCCGACCACCGCCCGCCTGTCCGCTCCACCCATCGCTACCGGCCCTCCTGCCTGTCAGGACAGACGGCCCCACGCTGCCCGCACCCGGCCAACCCTCGTCGACCGATCGGGGGAACGCATGTCGACCGGACGGCGCAACACCGTTTCCACGGCGCGTCCGCCTGCCGAATTACTCCGAACGCATGAAACCGTACGAAAGATCAGAGACCAATGCAAAACGGAAGCAAAACGGGCAGATGGGGACGGGCCGGGCGAATGACCGGACGTCAAGCCGCCGAATCGTCAACATGGAAGCGAGCGGGCGAAGTCGGGACGGCGGGGGCCGGGGAGGCGACGGGGCGCGAGGCGGGCGGGCGTCGGCAAGGCCCGCGGTGGGGGCGGCCATGGAAGCGCGGGGCGGACGTCCCCTTGCGCCTGGGGACGCGCCCCGTCGCGGGAGCCGGCGAGTGCGCCGAGGCGCCCGCGCCGCCCCCGCCCGGCGCGGGCGGCCGTACGACGGTCACAGGGACAGGCGCAGGTCGAGCACGGCAGGCGTTCACGTGGGCAGCGACGACGACCACTCCGGCGCGGGTGGGGTGCGGTGCGGAGGTTCTGGGGCGCCGTCGCGGTGCACGGACGGGCGGCAGGGCATCGGCGTGGCGATGAGTCTTACGCCCCCGGCCCGTCTACACCTCGACAGGGAACGACCGTCTTCTCACCGGGAGTACAGACATGGGCGCCATCCACATCGAACTGTTCGCAACCCTCGACCTCGTCGGCCAGGCCCCCGGCGGACCCGAAGAGGATCCGTCGGGATCATTCCCGTTCGGCGGTTGGCAGGCCCCGCTGGCCGACGCCACCACCGGTGCGCAGATCGCCGCCTCCTACGAAGGGACCGACGCGCTCCTGCTGGGCCGCCGCACCTACGACATCTTCGCGTCCTACTGGCCGCACCAGAAGGAAGGGTGGGTCGCCGAGCTCTTCAACCGCATCCCGAAATACGTCGCCTCCCACGGCACACCCCCGCTGCCCTGGCAGGAATCGTCCCTCCTCGGGCCCGACCTGCCCCGCGCGGTCCAACAACTCCGCGAACGGCACGAGCGCGTGAAGGTCGTCGGCAGCCTGAATCTCGTCCAGACTCTGCTCCGCGAGCGGCTCTTCGACCGGCTCGATCTGTGGATCCACCCGATCCTCCTCGGCACCGGGAAGAAGATCTTCGAGGAGGGCACGGTGCCCACGAACCTGACGCTGCTGCAGCCGCCCGCCACCGCCGCCACCGGCACCGTCTTCCTGCAGTACCGCCCCGCCCACGGCACCCCCGCCACCGGCGACATGAGCGCACACGACAACACCCGCTGAGCACCGCGAACACGGCGGCGAGGAACGCCGTCAGCCCCGGACACGCACCCGAAGCCGGGGCGCAGCGTCGGGTGCGGCGTCCGGGCGGTCGGGTGGTGTTCGCCCCTCGGGCGGGTCGTGGTTTCGCCGGACGGCCGCCAAGCAGGGCCTGCCGGGGCCCTCGGCGGCTACAGGGCGCGCAGCAGGAATTGGGTGGTGGTGTAGCCGGCGCCGCCGGAGCAGGCGTAGTTCTGCTGGCTGGCCGTGTAGGTGAATCCGGACGGGACGGAGCAGGCCCACATGCCGGTCACGGGCTTGTAGAGCAGGAACTGGCTGGTCTTGTAGCTTCCGCCGCTGGAGCAGGCGTAGTTGCTCGCGACGCCGGTGTAGGTGTAGCCGGGCGCGTTGGCGCAGGCCCAGAGGCCGTCGGCGGGCGGTTCGGCGTAGAACTCGGTGGTCTGGTAGCCGCTGCCTCCCGAGCAGGCGTAGGAGCTGCGGGAGGAGGTGTAGGTGTAGCCGGTCGGGACGGAGCAGGTCCAGAAGCCCGAGGTGATCGTGGTGGCCCCGGTTCGGGGGGCCGGGGTGGCGGCGGCCGGGGTGCTCGCCGTAGTGAGGGCGGTGACCAGGGCGAGGGCGGCTGTCGCCGTGGCGGTGAGCAGTGCACGGGGCACGCGGAAGGTCGTACGCGGCATGGCGGGTGCTCCTGTCGGTTCGTCCATCGGGCAGAGTCAACGGGTCGGGCCGGCCGGGCCTGTGGGCCTGGATCCGGCCGCCGCAGGGCGCGCGCCGGAAGACTGCCAGGGGCCAAGGCCCCCGACAAGAGCGGTGCCGCGCGGTCCACTGCATTCCGGCCGCCACCGGCACCTCGGCCTGCCTGCGGGCCGGGACGGGACGCACTGCCCTGCCAGGACGTTCGGCGGGGAGGGAAACGGCGCGGTCCGCCCGTCGGGGGCCGCGCGCTGCCGGGCAGGGTTCGTGTCCGTCACCGGATCACCTGGGCGGTCTGCCGAGCCGCCACCCGCTCGAACGGAGGACGACCGCGCGAGCGCCGCGAGTTCGGCGGCCGCCCGGCCCGGCCCGCGCACCGGGGCAGAAGGGCCGGCGGGTCGGAAGGTCGATGCACCTGCCGTGTCGGTGGTGGTTTTTGATGGTGCGTCAGGCAGCGGAGGGGCAGGGCCTGCGCCCGGTGGGCGACCACCCCAAGGGTGAACCTCGGATCCGGTTCTCTCCCGCAGGCGCAAGGGTTTCTGACTGGTAGTCAGCGCCACACGGACGCAAGGCCCCTTTGCGGGCCGCCGAAGCGCGTGGCTATCTGATGATCGGCAGGGCGGACACAGTGGCCCCGCCACCGAAGCGAACTACTCGGAGGAGATTTCCCATGCGTGCTGTCCAGCGTGTTCTGGCCCTCGGCGCCCTCGCCGCCCCCCTCGTGATCGGCTGCGCGGGGCTCGCCTCCGCGCACGAGGAGCCGAGCGCCCACTACGTGCACGGTGACTTCGTGGCGGGGCCGGCGGGTGCGGGTGAGGACTTCATCGGCTCCTTCGTCTCCGAGCACGGCGTCGAGCACATCGCCGGTGCCGTCTTCGCGGGTGACGAGGGTGTTGCCGGCACCGGGACCGACTCCGGCGCCCAGTTCTGATAGCCGAGGTCTCACCTCGGATCCGGTGCCCGGCGGGAGGCGTCCCGCCGGGCACCGCTGTGTTTGGGCGCGGCGGTGGGGGTCAGGGCTTGGTGAGGCGGTGTTCGGCCCGGTAGGCGGCGGGGACGCCCTCGGTGATGATCACGTCGGCGGTCATGTGGCGGGTGCGCAGGTGCAGGATGTCCTGGTAGGCGGGTGAGCGGTACCAGGCGTGGGCCTGCCGGTGGTCGGGGAACTCGATCAGGATCAGGCCCTGGTCGCCCCAACTGCCTTCCAGGGTCTCGAAGTTGTTGCGGTGGACGAGGAAGCGTCCGCCGAAGGCGTCGAGGGTGGCGTCGATGCGCCGGAGGTATTCGGCGATGTCGGGGCAGAACTCGACGGCGTGGACCTGGGCGAGGGCATAGGCGGGCATCGTGACGCTCCCGGGCTCGGGTTCGGGGTGGTGTCGACGACGCTACGTCGCGGATCGGGTGGGGCGAATCCGTCACGGATAGGTAGGGGGAGCGTGGACGCGGCCCGGCCCCGGGGTGGCGGGGCCGGGCCTGCGGGCGGCGGCCTGCGGGCGGCGGGCGGCGGTCAGGCGTTCCACTCGCGGGCGAGGACGGCGTAGACGCGCTCGTCGCCCCAGCGGTCGCCGTCGAGTTCGTTCTCGACGAACTGGGCCTCAAGGCGCATGCCGAGGCGCTCGCAGACCCGGACGGAGGGGGTGTTGAGGGCGTCGAGGCGGGCGTAGACGCGGTGGACTCCCAAGGCCTGGAAGGCCGTTGAGACGAGGGCGCGGGCCGCTTCGGTGGCGTAGCCCTGGCCGGCGCAGCGGGGGTTGAAGACCCAGCCGATCTCGGCCTGGCGGGAGCGGGCGTTGGTGAGGATGAGGACGACCTCGCCGAGGACGCCGGGCTGGTCGGTCCGGCAGACGGCCCACAGGAGGGTGTCGTTGTCGGCGCTCCAGCCGGTGTGGGCGCCGCGCTCGATGATGGACGTCTCGCAGCCTTCGCGGGTGAGGGCGGGGCGGTAGAGGTAGCGGACGACCTCGGGCAGGGCCTGGTAGGCGTAGCGGTCGTCGGTGTCGGCCACGGTGAACGGGCGCAGGGTCAGGCGTTCGGTGGTGATGGCGGCCGGGATGGCGGGCAGGTCGGTCTCCGGGGCGTGTGCGGCCTCGGTCATGGGCTCCCCCTGGTGGTGTCATGGTGGCGTCCGCACACCATAGTTGACCGTGGGACGGGGGCTCGTTCGATTTCGATGCGGGGCCGGATTGCGGGGTCCTCGCGGTGCCCGGCGGGCACCGCGAGGGGTGGGTCAGGCGCGCAGGCGGAGGGGGGCCAGGTGTTCGGGGCGGATGACGTGGGTCAGTGGGGACAGGGCGCGGATCTGGTTGATCGTGCCGTCCAGGTCCATGCCGGTGTCGTGGACGGCGGGCTGGGTGAGCGGGGTCTCGAAGTCGTCCCAGTGCACGGGGATGACCGTGCGCGGGTTGTCGAGGGCCTTGAGGAAGCGCGGCACGTAGCGGTACACGCTGTGGGCGGTGCTCTCCACGGACAGCATGGCGATGTCCGGTTTCAGGCCGGCGTAGTGCTGTTCGACCAGGTCGGCGGCGCCGGTCAGCAGGGCGGACGGGCCGTTGCCGATGCGGACCTGGAAGGCGAGGGTGTCGCCCTCGGGGAGGTCGGCGATGGTCTCCGGCACCGTGGTGGTGGGGCCGGAGAGGGTGCCGGGCGCCCAGTACTGGTGCTTGGCGTTGCGGCTGTGCAGGGCGGCCGCCACCTGGACGGTGATGCCGTGGAAGTCGAGGTACTCGCCGCCCTTGACCACGATCAGCTGCTCCGGTTTCACGCCCATCGCCCGGAGCAGGAAGCAGGTGGTGGCGGTGCCGACGACGCGCACGCCGGGCTGGGTCTTGGCGATGTGCGGGACGTCGTTGAAGTGGTCCCAGTGGCTGTGGCTGACGAGGACCAGTTCGGGTTTGCCGATGTGCGGGTCGATCAGCTCGGGGACGCTCTTCAGGCCCGTCTTCGGGTCGAAGCCGTTGGTCGGGAAGCGGGTGAGGTAGGGGTCGAAGAGGACGGTCCGGCCGCTGCCGTCGATCCGCCAGCCGCTGTTGCCGAGCCAGGTGTAGACCGTCTCGCCGCCCGTGCCGCTGCCGGCCGGTTCCGGGTCGCCGCTCTCGGCGGCGGTCGCGGCGGTGGCGCCCGCGCCGGCCATCGGCAGCAGGGCCGCTCCCGCGACGGCCGTCCGCAGCAGGCCCCGTCGTCCCATCGTGTTGTCGTTCATACGTGGACGGACGACCGCAACTGTCGCTTTGGTTGCGCCTTCTGATCGTCCGTCATTTCGGATGCGCACGGGGCCGGGGCGGATCCTGACCGGCGGTCCGGGCCGCGCGCTAAGGTGGCTCCCGTTGTTTTCGGGGGTGAGCGGGGCGTCACGGGGAGGCCTGTAATGAGTGGGGACTGGACCAGCGAACTGATCGTCCCGGACGGGGAGTCGGACGCGGCGGGGCCTGCGGGGCCGGTCGCGCTCGCGCCGGACGGGTACCGGCCGGATCCGCGGATGACGCGGCAGCAGTGTGCGGACGCGGTGGCGCGCGGGGGCTGGCTGTTCCGGGCCGACGAGGGGCACGATCCGGACGGGCCGGTGCCGGTGGGCGCCGTGGAGGGCGCCTGGCAGGTGGACGACCGGGGTGTGCCGCTGCGGTTCTGGGCCAATCCGCGCTACGGCGCGCCGGTGCCGGAGCGGGCCGTCGTGGACGCCGCCGCGCCGCTGCCGCCGCTGCTCGCCGGCCGGCACCCGGCCGGGCGGGCGCTGCTGGGGTGGCTGGAGGATCAGCAGGCACCCAGGCTGTGCCGGGTCGCCGGGTCGAGCGGCAGCGGCCGCAGCCACCTGCTGCGCTGGCTGACCGCCGCGTGCCCGCCGGACAACCCGCACACCGGCCGCCGGGTCGACGTGCAGCTGTCGGCCGCCGAGACGACCGTGGACACCTTCGTGTGGCGGCTCGCCGGGCTGCTGGGCGTCTCGGCGGGCGATCCGGACGAGCTGGTCGCGGCGCTGATCGACGGGGTGCCGCGGGTCGTGGTGGTGACCGACCTCGACCGGGCGGGCGCGGCTTCGCTGCCGGACGCGGCCCGGCGCATCGCCGCCGAGGTGCTGCGGCCGCTGCTGCGGGTGCCGTGGCTGCGGATCGTGCTGGAGTGCGCCTCCGACACGCCGGCCGCGGCGGCGCTGGACGTGCCCGCGGCCGTCCTCGACCTGGACCAGCCGCAGTGGACCGATCTGGACGCCTTCACCCGCTGGGCCTCGTCCCTGGCGGACCGTCCGCTCCCGGCGGAGGTCTACCCCTCCCCCGCGCTGGCCCTGCTGGCCGCCCGGACCGGCGACGGCATCCTGCTGGACGCGGGTGCCTCGCTCGCGCGGCGGGCCGAGACGCTGGCCGAGACCTGGTGGGAGTCGCTGCCGGAGATCGTCCAGGGGCCGGTGGTGACGCTGGCCTCGGTGCGCGGGCCGCTGGACGCCGAGCTGTGGGGTGAACTGCCCGGCAGCCTCGGCCCGTTCGCGGTGGAGCAGGCGCTCGACCTGCTGCTGCCGGCCGATCCGGACGGACGGTACCGGATCTGGCCGGACACCTTCGCCGAGCGCCTCGCCCGCGACGGGCTCGACCACCTGTCGATCCGGCAGAACGTCCTGCCGGATCAGCCCGGCCCGAAGGACGCCGACCGGCTCGGGCTGGTGCTGCGGCACGCGGTGCGGACCTCGGCCCCGGTGGCGGACCTGCTGGCGGATCCGGCGGTCCTGGTGCACGCCGATCCGTCGGCGGTGGGGCCGGCGTTGGAGCACGACGGTGGCGGCGACGGTGCGTCGGCGCGTCGGGCGTGGTGGTCGGCCGGGCCGGTGGTCACCGCCGCCGAGGATCCGCGGGAGCGGGCGGCGGCGCTGCACTGCTGGACGGCCGGGCAGGACGGCGGCGGCGAGCTCGCGGAGCGGTTCGCGCGGCTCGCCGGGCTGGACTGGCGGGTGCGCTGGGCGTTCGGGCGGCGGGGCGACGCGGTGCGGCTGCTGGCCCGGAACAACGGTGCGGCGGGCGCGGGGCAGCTCGCGGTCGCGGTCGGCCGGGAGTTGGAGCTGCTCGACGCGGCCGACGGGCGGGCGCTCGGCACGATGCCGCTCCCGTCGGCCGACCTGGCGGCCGTCGCGCTGGCCACCGGTGTCGACGGCGGTGCGTACGTGCTGCGGCGCAGCGGTGAGGTCGCCGGGGCCGGTGCGGCGGTGCGGCAACTGCTGGCCTCGCTGGACGCCGGGGCCACCGCGATCGCGGTACGCGGCGGGGAGCCGCGGGCGGTGGCGGCAGGTGACGCGGCCGGGCGCCTCCTGCTGCTGGACGAGCGGGACGGGGCGGAGGTGGTGCGTTCCGACGCGGCACTCCACGACGGGCCGGTGACGGCGCTGGACCTCGCGTCGCACGGCGGGCACCCGCTGCTGATCAGCGGCGGCGCGGACGGCGTCGTCCAGGCGTGGACGCCCGGCCGTGGCCTGCTGTCGGCGCCGCTGCCGGGCCGGGACGCGGCGGTGACCGCCGTCGGCGTCGCCGCCACGCCCAACGGCC
>NZ_JBSGDD010000134.1:0-12475 GCF_053602195.1 Kitasatospora sp. NPDC004531
GGCTTTTACTACTACTGAGCCACTGCGCACAGATCGACCGTGAAACGCTGAGAACAACGCTCCCGCACGCCCCGGTCCCCACAGCCCCGCACTACGCGGGGACCGGGGCGTGCGGCAGGGTGCAGGTGATCTGCTTGCCGAGGGCGGTGGGGGTGACCGTCCAGCCCGGGGCGAGGGCGTCCAGGATCCACAGGCCGCGGCCGTTGCCGGTGCGGGGGTTGTCCGGGGGCTCGGTGGAGCGGCTGGGCAGGACGGCGGGCTCGGGGTCGTGGACCTGGACGACGATCTCGCGGGCGGTGGCGGCGAGCAGGACCACCACCGGCGCGTGCGGGCCGCACAAGCGGACGGCGTTGCCGACGAGTTCGCTCGCCACCAGCCGCGCCGCCTCGGCGTCCTCCTCGGCGGCGCCGGCCGAGGTGACGGCCTTGAAGACCCGGGCGCGCATCTCGACCAGGTGTTCGGCGCTGGCGTTCATGTGCAGGACGAAGCCGTCGGGGCGCGGCGAGAGATAGAAGCCGCACGTGCCGGGGTCGGACGCGTGCGGTGCGGGGGCGAGGACTTCGGACATGGTGGCTCCCGGGCGGCAGGGCAAGCCGCCGGCCGCAGGGGTGGGGCTCGCGCAAGGCAGGCAGAGGCAGGTGCCACGAGGCGCGACCGGACGGTCACGTCGTGCTACCGCGAGCCAGCATGCCGCCCCGGTCCACAGTCGGGCAATATGCCCAAGCGGATTTCCCCCGATCAGGTTGCTGGGCGGTTGCGGCGCGGTGTTGACTGACGCCCATGGCGAAGCGGAACCCGGCCCCGAAGTCCGTGTATCGACGTCAGCTCGCGTCCAGACTGAAGGAGTTGAGAGACGACCGCGAGTTGACGCTCACTCAGGTGGCCGAGGTGGTGGAGGTCAACCAGAGCTCGCTGAGCCGGATCGAGAACGGCGACCGGGGCACCACCCCGCTCCTGGTGAAGGCGCTGCTGGACTGCTACCAGGTCACCGACCCCGCCGAGCGGGCCGACATCCTCGACCTGGTGCGCGCCGACCAGGCGCAGCGCCAGCAGTGGTGGAAGAAGTACTCGGGGGTCATCAACGCCACCCGGTACGGCGGCTACCTCGCGCTGGAGTCCAGCGCCACCAGCCTGCGGTGCTACGAACCGCAGTTGATGCCGGGCCTGTTGCAGACCGAGGAGTACGCGCGGCGGGTCATCACCGAGATGCGGGTGGACCTGACGGCCAAGCAGGTGGACGCGCTGGTGACGGTGCGGATGGAGCGGCAGGCGAAGGTGCTGGGCCGGGCCGACGCCCCGAAGCTGTGGGCGGTGATCGACGAGGCGGCGATACGGCGGATCGGGAGCAACCAGGCCGTGCTGAAAGGGCAGTTGACGCACCTGCTGGACGTCTCGCCGAGTCCGGGCCTCACCCTGCAATTGCTGCCTTTCTCGACCGGATTCCATCCCGGGCTGTACGGATCGTTCGTGCTCATGGGCTTTCCGGATGCGAATCCGGACGTCGTGTGGGTGGAGAATGGCCCCAACTCGGTGTACTTCGAGGGATCCGAGGATGTGGAGCGCTACACCGAGGTCTTCGACCACCTGCGGGCCCGTGCCCTCGGCCCACCCGAGACCCGCAGCCAGATCAGCAAGATCATCAAGGAGCTGTGAAAGTGAGCACCACCAAGCCCGTCCCCGCCGAACTCGACTTCTCGGCTGTCGTCTGGGAGAAGTCCCCGTTCAGCGGGGGCCACGACAACTGCGTGGAGTTCGGCGTGGTCGGCGCGTTCATCGCCGTCCGTGACTCCAAGAGCCCGGAGCAGACGCCTCTCGTCTACACCCGCGACGAGATCCGGGCCATGGTCCAGGGCGCCAAGGCCGGCGCCTTCGACCACCTGATCTGACGGCCGTAACCCACCGGACGCCACGGCCCCGCAGCCCGCCCCACACCCCGGAGCGGCTGCGGGGCCGTTTCCGACTCTCCGTCAGTTCACCCGTCCCAGTGATCTTTTGAGCCCGGCCTCCGACCTTGGAATCCGCGGTCCCGGCGATGGGCTCGGCGGGAGGCGGCCGACGGCGCCGGCGGCGAGCCGGAGCCGCGACGTCGAGCCTTCGAGAGGTGCCGAGGGGGGTGCCGGAGGCGTTACGGTACCCGCCGGGGGCGGGCGGTACGAGGAGGGGAGAGCCGTGCTTCTTCCGCATCAGCGGCAGTACGCGCAGGCGAGGTGGCGCGCCTTGCTGGACGGTAGTTCGGGCGGGGAGTTCGAGAAGCTGTTCCACCGGCTGATGGAACTCAGCGACGACGGCTACGTGCCGGTGGCCACGCACGGGAATCTCGGCGATCTGGCCGCGGACGGTCTCGGGCTCGCCGGGCGCAGACTCTATGCGTGCTACGCGCCGGAGACGGTCGACGCGGCCCGAGTCCGGTCGAAGTTCCGCCGGGATCTCGCCGGTGCGCTCGCCAAGCGCTCCGGCCAGTTCGACACCTTCGTGTTCGTGCACAACATGAAGCGCGGCGTGGAACCGGTGATCAGCGGACTGCTGGCCGAGGCCCAACGGGAGCACGTCGGCATCGACTTCGAGCAGCTCGGGCCGAGCAAGCTCTGGCATCGGGCGATGTACCTGGACGTGCTCCGGTTGGAGACCCTGCTGGGCGAGAGCATTCCGGTGCACGAGGTCGCCTACGGCGTGGGGATGGCCGAAATCGAGCCGCTGCTGCGGCATTTGGCGGACAACCGCTCGCACGGAACGGCCGGCCCGGGGCCGATCCCGCTGCCGAGCACCCGGAAGGCGGACTTCAACCGGCTCACCGCCAGGTCCCAGGAGGTCCTGCGGCGTGCCCGGCCGTACACCTACCAGGTGAGCCGCTACTACCAGGGGCTGTTGGACGTCAATGAACGCGACGAGGTGGCCGAGGACTTCGCCGCCCACTACCGGTTGTTGCGGGCCGAGCTCGGGGACAACCCGGACGACATTTTGTGGCAGATGCAGGGCTACGTGCTCGGCCAGACGCGGGCGACCTGGGAGCGTTCGGACGCGGCGGACGTCGTCCTGACCTACTTCTTCGAGGAGTGCGACATCTTCGAGGTCCCGCCTCCGGGTTGGCTGCCGCAAGGGCTGCCGGACGCGGCACCGACGGAACGGAGACCTGGTGATCACACCGACCAAGGGCATCGCGCCGGACCGCGCGCTGCTGGCCATCGGGGCTCAGGTCGCCCTCCAGCTGGATCGGCCGCTGACCGTCAGTCAGGCCTGGGCGCGACTGCGCGAATGGCGGGCGGACCACGGACATCCGTCGCCGGTGTCGTTCGGCTGGTTCGTCCTCGCGCTGGACGTCCTGCACGCCTTGGGCGTTCTCGACCTGCACGGTGACCTGTTGACCTTGAGGAGGGCCGGTGCTGAGGCGACTGAGCGCTGACGACCGCCGCTTCAGGACGGTGGAGTTCCGGCCCGGGCTCAACCTCCTGGTCGCGACCAGTGTGGCTGACGCGAGGGCCACCGACAGCCGCAACGGTGCGGGAAAGTCCAGCGTGATCGAACTGCTGCACTTCCTGCTCGGGGCACGGGCGGACCGTGGCCAGCTGGCCATGCAGCGTGAACTGGAGCGCATCACCTTCACCCTGGAGATGGACTGGCCCGGCGAGGACCGGCCGATCCGGATCGACCGACGCGGCGGGAGCTCCGCGAAGACGGTGCGGCTCCAGCCGGACGTGAGCGGCGCGGGCGGCGCGCTCTTCGCGGCGGATCACACGACCGTGCCCGTGGCCGTGTGGCAGTCCCTCATCGAGACGCGGTTGTTCGGGGTGGTCGGTGAGCATCCGGGCGTCAGCGGCAGAGCGCTGCTGTCGTTCCTGATCCGCCGCGTCGGCGATCACGGGTTCAACGAAGCCACCCGGAGCTTCGCCCGGCAGCCCGAAGCGCAGTCCACCCCCAATCTGGCCCACCTGCTGGGGCTGGACTCCGATCTGGCGGCCCGCTACCAGGAACTCGCCGCCCGAAAGGCGACCAGGGACCAGCTGAAGAAGGCGGTGGACGACCCGGTCTGGGGCCGCGTCGTGGGGAAGACCGCCGACCTGCGCGGCCGGATCGCCGTGCAGGAGTCGGCCATTGGCCGGCTGAAGACGCAGATTGCCGAGTTCCGGGTGGTGCCGCAGTACGAGGAGATCAAGCGGCAGGCCGACGAACTCAGCCGCCGTATCCGCGACCTGGGCGCCGAGGATGCCGTCGATCGGCGGAACCTGGACCACCTGGAGAAGTCGATCGAGGAGGCGGAGGATCCCGAAGTCCGCTACCTGGACCAGGTCTACACCGACCTCGGAATCAGCCTCGGCACGCAGGTCAAGCGGCGCTTCGAGGAGGTCCGGGACTTCCACCGGGCCGTGGTGCACAACCGGCGCAGCTACCTGGCGGACGAGATCGCAGCGACCCGTGCGCGGATCGCCGACCGGGTGGCGGAGCGGAACCGGCTGGGCGGGGAACTCGCTGAAAAGATGCGCGAGTTGGCGGAAGGGGGCGCGCTGGAGGCGCTCACCACCCTGCAGCAGGCCCTGGCCCAGGAAGAAGCGGCGCTGGGTGCGCTGAAGCACCGCTACGAGGCCGCGCAGGCGGTGGAGACGAGCAGCAGGGAGATCGAAGCGGCCCGCATCGACCTGATCCGGGCCGTCGAGCTGGACGTCGTGGAGCGGCGCCAACAGATCGACCGGGCCACGGTGCTGTTCAACCGATACGTCCACCGACTCTACGGAGCGGGGCGCCTGTCCTACCTGTCCGTCGAGGCGGGAAGGACCAGCCTGAAGATCACCCCCAAGATCGACAGCGACGTCAGCCAGGGCATCAACCGAATGGCGATCTTCTGCTTCGACCTGACGCTCGCCGTCCTGGCACACCGCGACGGCCGCGGCCCCGACTTCCTGGTGCACGACAGCCACCTGTTCGACGGCGTCGACGAGCGGCAGCTGACCCGCGCGCTGGAACTCGCCGCCGAGGTCGTGGACGCCGAGCGGATGCAGTACGTGGTGACCATCAACGAGGACGAACTCGCCAAGGCCGAGTCCTGCGGCTTCGACGCGGCCCCCTACGTGATCGAACCCCGGCTGACGGACCGGTACGACGAGGGCCGCCTGTTCGGGTTCCGCTTCGACCGGCGTACCTGAGCGTGTCCCACCGGCGGGAGCGGGGGTTTACAGGGCGAGGTCGGCGAGGAGGAGGTCGGCGAGGTGGGCGGGGGTGGATTCGCCGTTCAGGAAGACGGTGTCGGGGGGCATGGCGGTCTCGGCGGCGCGGCATTCGGGGATGCGGGAGCGGCACCAGGCGCGGATCCGCTCGTCGCGGGCCGGGTCGTCCGGGGTGACGCTGCGTCCGGCGATCCGGGCGAGCAGGGTCGGTTCGGGGACGCGGAGGAAGTAGTGCCGGGTGGGGACGCCCGCCTCGGCGAGGGCGCCGAAGATCTCCGCCAGGTAGGCCGGGCGCACCAGGGTCATCGGGACCAGCACCGGCCGGTCGTACTCGGTCACCAACCCGGCTGCCAGGGAGGCGACTTGGCGTCGCCACAGCGGCAGGTCCTGGAAGTCGGCGGGCGGGTCCGGCACCACCTGCCGCAGCACGAAACCGACCTCCTCCGGGTCGAACACCAGCGCCTCGGGCAGCCGCCCGCGCACCTCCTCGACCAGCGTGGTCTTCCCGCTGCCGAACGCCCCGTTCACCCAGACGATCATGCCTGTCCTCCGCTTCGTGCCGCCCCCGCTCCCCGTCACCACGCTCCCGACCGCCCGGAAGGTTCCGGTCGAACGGACGTACCCGCACCTCCAGTAGGCTGACCGCCGCCGGAGAAGGGGCCGGGGCACGCCGCCCGCCCCGCGGAGGGGGCCGGCGCACGGGGACGGACACGAAGGACAGCGCGAAGAGTGAACGGCGCAGCAGCGATCAACGGCGACGAGCAGCCCACCGGCCGGCCGGACGCCTGGCGGTACCGGTTCGACGAGGGCACCGACCCGGCCGGACGCGTCCCCGTCCACGCGGTGCGGGGCAATTGGCCGCCCGGCCCGGACGCCGCCTACCGGCCGCACCCGCGCCACCGCCGCCCGCTCGCCGACCCCCACCCCGCCGACGCGCCGCCGCCCGGCCTGCCCCCGCTCGGCGCGGGCCGCCGCCCCGCCGGCCGCGCCCTGCTGGCCTGGCTGGAGGACACCCGCGGCCCGCGCCTGTGCCGGGTCGCCGGGGCGTCCGGCAGCGGCCGCACCCACCTGCTGACCTGGCTCGCCGCCGCCTGCCCGCCCGACCACCCCCGGCCCGGACGCCGCGTCCACGCCCTGCTGGACGTCGAAGGGCTGACGGTGCGTTCGGCCACCGCCCGGCTCGCCGACCTGCTCGGCCTCACCGCCGGCCACCCCGCCGACCTGCTCGAAGCGCTCCAGGACGGCGCCCCGCGCACCGTCGTCGTCACCGATCTCGACCGGGCCGGCGGTCCGGGCCTGCCCGGCACCCCCGAACGGGTGGCCGCGGAACTGCTCGCCCCGCTGCTGTCGATCCCCTGGCTGCTGCTGGTGGTCGAAGCCGCCGACGGCCCCGCCGCCGACCTGCTCACCGCCGCCGCGCCCAGCGGCGCCGTCCTCGACCTCGACCAGCCGCAGTGGACCGACCCCGCGCAGTACGGCGCCTGGTGCGGCCGGCTGACCGGCCACCCGTTCGACCCGGCCGCCACCCACCCCAGCCCGGGGCTCGCGCAACTCGCCGCCCGCACCCCCGGCGCCGTCCTCGACCCGGCCCGCACCCCCGCCGAACGCGCCGCCGCGCTCGCCGACACCTGGTGGGCCGCCCTCCCCGACGCCGAACGCGGCGCGCTCACCGCCCTGTCCACCGCCGACGGCCCCGTCAGCACCGAACTGTGGGCCACCCTTCCCGGCGCGGGCGGCGAGGCGACCGTCAAGTCCGCGGCCGACCTGCTGCCCCCGCCGCCGATGGCCGACCGCTGGCGGCTGCGCCCCGACGAGGTCGCCGCCCGGATCGCCGCCGACCGCCCGCCCGTCGACCACGGCAGCATGATGTGGGAGGTCGCCGGCGGCATCCCGGTCCGCGCCGACGGCGGACCCGACCTCGCCGCCAGCGACCCCGAACGCCTCGCCCTGCTGCTGCGGCACGCCTGCGCCGCCGACCCGGCCTCGCCGCTGCTCGGCGAACTCGACCTGCTGCTGCACGCCGAACCCGCCACCGTCACCGCCGCGTTCCAGCGCGCCGAGGACGCCGGCGCACCCGCCGGCCCGCTCGCCGAGGCCTGGCGGCTCGCCGCGCCCGACCGTGCCGCCCTCGCCCGCCCCGCCGACCGCGCCGCCGTCCTGCACGCCTGGCTCACCGGCCGCGACGCGACGGCCGCCGCGCACTGCGCCGCGCTCGCCGAGACCGCCGGGGCCCGCTGGAAGGCCGTCTGGAACCGGCCCGGCGTCGGCCCGTGCATGGTCGCGCTCGGCGTCGGGCCGCGCACCGGCTCGCTGCTGCTGTTCGACGGCGCGGCCCTGCACCTCGCGGACCCCGCCACCGGCGAACCCACCGGTGCCGCCACGCCGTTGACCTGCCGTCACCCGCGCGCCCTCACCGCCACCCCGTTCGGCGGCGCGCTGCTCCTCGACGCCTCCGGCGCGCTGTGCTCCCTCGCCGTGGACGGCGCGGTCGGCGCCCCGCCCGGCACCCTCGAAACCCTCGGCCCGTGCACCGCCGTCGCCGGCCACCACGACGCCCTCGTGCTCGGCCACCCCGACGGCCTCACCAGCCACAGCACCCTGTCCACCGGCCGCACCCACCGCCCCGGGACGCCGCTGCACGACGGCCCCGTCACCGCCCTCGGCGTCACCGACGCGGACGGCGGCACGCTGGTGGTCAGCGGCGGCGAGGACGGCCGGGTCTGGACCTGGATGCCCGGCCGCCCCCCGCTGCCCGCCCCCGTCGACCAGCGCCCCCACCCCGTCACCGCCACCGCCCTCGGCGCCACCCCCGGCGGCCTGCTGCTCGCCGCCGCCTGGTCCGACGGCCTGCTGCGCCTGCGCCGCTGGGGCGAGCGCCACCGCGGCGCCGACATCCGCCTCGGCTCCCCCGTCCGCTCCCTCGCCGTCACCCCCGACGGCCTGGTCCTCGCCGCCCTCCCGGAGGCCGTCCTGGCCCTTGCGCTGGTCGGCTGACCGGGGGCCGTCGACGCTGGTCGAGGGCCAAATCCGGTTGTCCGCAGGAGGGTTGGTCGGAGAGGATGGCTGGATGCTTCGAGGCGAGAAGATCGGGCTGCGCGCCCGCACGGACGAGGACATGCCGATCCTGCATCGGGAGCTCACCAACGACGTGGCGGTCGCCGCGCGGAGCGAGGGGCGGCCGTGGCGGCCGGTCGCGGAGGGGACCAAGGAGCGGCCGAACGAGGACGATCCGAACAATGCGGTGTTCGCGGTGGTCGAGCTGGAGACCGGCGACCTGATCGGGGTGGCCAGCTGCTGGGGCATCGACAACCACAACCGCTCCGCGCACCTCGGGCTCGGGCTGCTGCCGGCGGCGCGGGGGAAGGGGTACGGCGCGGACGCGGTCGCCACGCTGTGCGTGTACGGGTTCACGGTGCGGGGGCTGCAGCGCCTCCAGGTGGACACGCTGGTGGACAACCACGCGATGATCCGGGCCGCCGAGCGGAACGGCTTCGTGCTGGAGGGCACCCTGCGGTCCTCGGCCTGGGTGATGGGCGAGTTCCTGGACCAGGTGCTGCTCGGTCTGCTGGCCCGGGACTGGGCGGCGGCCGGGCGGGGCTGACGGGAAGGCGCGGCGGGCCGGTCATGACGGGATGTCGTGGCCGGCCCTTCGGTGTGTGCGGGTGTACCGGATAGTCCAGCCGATCATGTGATCACCCTATGGTCGTGCGTTCCGGGTCGGATCCGGGTGTCGGCCGCCTCCACTGGGTTGGTGTACGTACGGTTCAAGAGGTCGGCCACCGCTGAAACAGGGTCGGGCGGAGGGCTGTGTTGAAAGAGTCCTGGAACGCGGCGATCTTCAACCAAACACAGGGAGCCCCACCATGTCCGGCTGCGGGGGGACCGAGTTTGATCACCGGAAGGACCTTCGGCGTCAACGGATCCGCCTGTCCTTCCCCTCGGCGGATGAGGCCCTACACACATCAAGTCCGACAGGAAATGAGGAACCGATGACTGACTACCGTGGCGGGGTCGATCAGGTGGAGAAGGAGTGCGCTGCCCTCGCGGGCCTGCCCGCGAACCAGCGACTCACCGAACTCGAACGCCTCTGCCGACGGACGGAGAAGATCCTCGGCCTCGCCGTCCTGGACACCGCGAGCGAGGTCTACGAGCAGGGCGACGACGCCGCGCTGCGCCGCTCCCCGTACGCCTACGGCTACCTGCGCCGCACCCTCGGCTTCGGGACCGAACACCGAACGGACGGTTGACCGTTGTACACCTACCAGTGCCGGACCCGCTGGGGCGACATGGACGCCTTCGGGCACATCAACAACCTGAAGGTGCTGCAGTACGTGCAGGAGGCGGTGTACTGCCTGCTGTACGACGAGAGCGAGGGCCAGGGGCTGTTCGAGGACGGCTTCATGATCGCCCGCCACGAGATCGACTACCGCACGCCGCTCTACCACTGTCCCGCGCCGCTGCCCGTGCAGATCTGGGTGGAACGTCTCGGCAGGGCGTCCATCACCACCACCTGCCAGGCGCGCCGCGACGGCGAGCCGGTCTTCGAGGCCCGCACGGTCACCGTGCCGACCGACGCCGGGACCGGGCGCAGCCGACCGCTGCGCGACGCGGAACGCCGGCACCTGAACCGCTACCGGGGCCACCCCACCGGCCCGCTGTCCACCGTCGCACCCGCCGGACGCGTCCCCGTCCCGCACACCGCCCGCCTCCGGGTGCCCGCGCTCGGCGGCCGCGCTTCCTGAGCACCCCCCGGGGAAGCAAACGGAGAACCCTTTCTGCTCTCCCCGGGGGCATGGCGCAACGGGCGGGCCCGGCCCGGGCAGCGACGCCCGGACCGGGCCGGGGCCGGTCTCAGCGAGCCCTCGGCGAGGCCCGAACGGGCTCGCCGGGCACCCCCGCAGGCGCGCCCCGGCCGTCCGGCGGCGGGCCGCCCGCAAGGGGTGGCGGAGGGGGTGGCGGCGCGGCCGCGCACGGGGGTGGCGGCGCCAGGAGCGGGTAGTGGGAGGGATCGTTCATGGGCACCATTGACCACGCGACGGGCCGCCCGGGCGGCGCAACCCGCCCGGCCGCACCGCCGTCAGCCGCCCAGCCGGGCGAACCGGCCCTCCAGACGCGACAGTTGCAGCGAGGTGGCCGGGGAGCGCAGCGCGTCCTGGCGTTCCCGGAAGCTGGTGTACGCCCGCCGGGCCTGGTGGATGTTGCCCGCGTCCAGCTCCAGGTGCGCCAGCTGGAGCAGCGACACCCCGATGGTGCGGTGCTCGCCCGCCGGCCGGGCCCGCAGCGAGGCCCGCAGGTACGACAGCGACAACTCGGTGGCCCGCAGCGAACGGTGGACCTGCGCCGCCTGGTACAGCAGGGCCGGCTCCGGGTACTGCTGCGGGCCGCCCTCGGCGGTCGAGCGGGCCGCCCACAGCTGGGCCGCGTCCAGGAAGCGCAGCGCCTCCGCGGACTGCCGCAGCCGGGCCGCCGCCACCGCCTGCTGCGCCAGCACGAACGCCCGCGCGCCCGGCGCCGCGTCCGCCGGCAGGTGCTCGGCGGCCGCGTCCGCCAGCCGGGACGCGTACGCCTGGTGCCCCAGCGCCCCCGCCTGGGTGCTCTGGTCGCGCAGCGCCATCGCCTGCGCCTGCCCGTCCTGCGCCTCCGCCGCCAGCCGGTACGCGAAGCGGTAGTGCCGCTGCGCCTCGCCGTGCCGGTTGTCGTCGGTGTAGGTGCGGCCGATCAGCCGCACCAACTGGGAGGCGGCGACCAGCAGTTCGCGGTGGCGCAGGTCGCTGCCGGAGGAGGTCAGCCAGGTCAGCACGTGGTCGCGCAGGTACCCGAGCAGCGGGCTGCGGGCGATCGCGCCGCCGTACCCGTCGTAGTGCCGCGCCCCGAACGCCGTCATCTCCCGCACCGCCTCGACCTGCCGGGAGCCCACCCGCTCCGGCCCGGAGCGGCGCGGCACCGGCGCGAAGCGGGTGGGCGGGACGGCGGGGGTGTTCGGCGCGGGCGGGGGAGCGGTGCGGGGCGCGGCGGAGGTGCTCGGCGCGGGCGGGGGAGCGGTGCGGGGGGCGGGCAGGAGGCGGATCCGGAACAGCGGAGGCTGAAACGTTTCGTCCTGAGAATCACCGGACGGGGGGCGGGAGTGCAGGCGGCGCAGGGCCGCCAGCGCGTCCCCCGGCTCCGGGTCGGCCTCCTCGCCGGGGGCCGACCCGGCGGGACGGAGGCCGAGCTCGGCGCGGGAGACCGGGCGGCCGAGGCGGCGCGCGAACGCCTCCTCCAGCAACTGCGGCCCCGGGTGCCGGGGCTGGGTGCCGGACAGCCAGTGCGCGACCGTGGTGCGGTCGTAGCCCACGCTGAACCCGCTCTCCCGGGCCACCTTCTGCAGCGCCGCCGCCAGGGCGGGCCCGTTCCAGCCGGCCTCCGCCATGCAGGTGCGCAGCGCGAGATTCGGTCCACGGACGTGCGGCATCGACAACTCCTCGGGCGGACCGCCGAGCGGCCGGCCCCCGGGTCAGCGGTCCCGGGGCGGCGGCCGGCGTCGGCGGCGTTTCGCTGAATGCCCCCTGTTCAACGCGCGGGAGGGGAAATCGGTGCGGTGCGGTCCGCCCGGGGTGCGGTGGGGTCCCCCCGGGGTGCGGTGCGGTCCGCCCGGGAGCCCGCCCGGGTCTACTCCGGGTGCGGCAGGTCGCGGCGGGTCGGCCGCTCCGCGAGCAGGCGCCGCAGCAGCGCGCCGGTGTCCAGGTGCCGGTGCTCCGTCCCCGGCGGCACCACCCGGTGGGACAGCGCCAGGAAGTCCCGCACCGGCGCGGACGGCGTGTGCAGCACGGCGGTGTGGCCGGGCGTGTTGAGGGCGATCGCCAGCATCCCCGGCTCGGCGGTGGACCGGTGGACCGTCACATCGCCGACCCCGGCCGACCCGCGCAGCCCCTCGGCGAGCAGCTCCCGGCCGAACAGCCAGGTGATCGGCTCCTCCAGGTCGGCGTGGCAGTCCAGGTGCACCGCGTACGGGTCGGCCCGGTGGTAGCGCAGCCGCGCCGGGACGGAGACCCGCAGGCCCGGGCACGGCGACACCACGACGTCGAGCAGCAGCACGCAGTCCGGCTCGTCGGCGTGCGGGAGCCAGGTGCTGGAGATGTTCTGACGACTCACCGGGTCTCCCTCGGGTGGCGGGGCTGGGGCGGGGCGCTGACGGACGGCCCGGGGGCGCGTTCCGGGGTGCGTTCCGGGACGGGCGCGGGGCCGCGTTCGCTCCTCCAGTGCGTCCTCGCGGGCGTCGGTCTTCGGGTCGATGTCGCCGAAGCTCTCCGCCACCAGCTCGGTCCGCTCCCAGCCCACCC
>NZ_JBSGDD010000135.1:0-12410 GCF_053602195.1 Kitasatospora sp. NPDC004531
GAACTGCGCGACAAGCGCACACCACGTCCGCAAGGTCGCGATCAAGTGCAGGTCATTGTCCTGCGTCGCGATCTTGCGGACGTGGTGCGTTCCCCTTCGCGCAGTTCCCCGCGCCCCTGTCTTCGTGCCCGCATTTCCTTCCTCCAGGGACGCCACACATGACCGAAGAAACCCCTCTCGCCACCCGCTTCGAGTCGCACCGCCCCCGGCTGCGCGCCGTCGCCTACCGGATGCTGGGCTCGTTGGGCGAGGCCGACGACGTGGTGCAGGAGGCGTGGCTGCGGCTGGACCGGCACGCCGAGGAGGTGGAGAACCTCGGCGGGTGGCTGACCACGGCCGTGTCGCGGCTGTGCCTGAACGAGCTGCGCAGCAGGTCGCGGCGGCGGGAGGAGGAACTGGATACCTCCGTCCCGGATCCGGTGCTGACCGCGCCGGAGGGCGACGATCCGGAGGCGGCGGCGCTGCTGGGCGACGAGGTCGGGTTGGCGTGGCAGGTGGTGCTGGGGTCGCTGGGCCCGGCGGAGCGCCTCGCGTTCGTGCTGCACGACCTGTTCGCGGTGCCGTTCGAGGAGATCGCGCCGTTGCTGGAGAAGTCCCCGGCGGCGGTGCGGCAGGCGGCGAGCCGGGCGCGCAGGCGGGTGCGGGAGGCGGCGCCGGCGCCGGACCGCGATCCGGTGGCGCAGCGGGAGGCCGTGGCGGCGTTCCTGGCGGCGTCCCGGGAGGGTGATTTCGAGGGCCTGGTGCGGGTGTTGGCGCCGGACGCGGTGCTGCGGGTGGACGGCGGCGCGGTGGCGGGCCTGTCCCGGGTGCTGCGCGGCGGCGCGGCGATCGCCGGTTCCGCGGTCGGGTACCGGGCGCTGGCGCCGTTCGCGCGGCTGGTGCTGGTGAACGGCGCCTACGGCATGCTGACGGTCCGCGAGGGCCGCCCGCTGTCGGTGATGGCGTTCACCGTGGTGGACGGCCGGGTGGCGCGGATCGACGTGCTGCAGGACCCGGTGCGGCTGGCGGCGCTGGCGCTGCCGGCCTGAGCGTCAGCGCAGCAGCCCCGGGAAGGGGTTGAGCAGCAGGGTGGTGAAGCGGCGGATCCAGTCGGGGGTGACGGGTTCGCCGCTCACCAGCAGGCGGTGTTCGACGGTGCCGGCGATGGTGTCGAAGATGATGTCGATCTCCTCGTCGGCGGTGGCCGGGTCCCGGTCGGGGTCCATCTCGCCGCGCGCCTGGGCGTTGGCCCGGCCGAGTTGGACGAGGACCTTCTGCGGTTGGACGATCCGTTCCCGGATGCGGCGGCGGAGTTGGACGTCGCGGGTGCCCTCGGCGAACAGGGCGAGCAGGGCGGCCTGGGTCTCGGGGCGGGTGAGGAGTTCGGCGAAGCGGGCGACCACGGCCTCGATGTCGGCCTGGAGGCTGCCGCGGTCGGCGCACTCCAGTTGGTCGAAGAGGCTGGCGATGGCGTCGACGACGAGTTCGCTCTTGGACGGCCAGCGGCGGTAGAGGGTGGTCTTGGCGACGCCGGCGCGCTGGGCGACGTCGCCCATGGTCAGTCCGCCCCAGCCGAGTTCGGCGAGCGCCTCGCGGGTGGCGTCCAGGATGGCCTGGTCGGCGGCGGCGCTGCGGGGACGGCCCTTGCCGCGGGCGGGCGGCGGGGGGACGGGGGCGGGTGGGTCCGGGTGCTCGGCGGGCTGCCGGGTGGTGGGGGCCACCGCGCCTCCTCAGCGAATTTACTCAGAAGTAACTTGGTGGCCCCACGGTAGCGACCTGCGGTGCTGCCCGGCACCCGCCCCGGGGCGGAAAGTGGGGCAGCTCACGCTCCGGGAGGGCGGTTGGGGCTTGCGGGGGGAGCACGGGGGGCAGATACGCTACGACCAGTAGCGAAAGAGCGACAACCACGCGCCCTGCCCTCTGGGATCGGGCGGGCGCGGGGCGCGGATGGGGATCCGCGCCCGAGCGGTCGGGTCCCGCCTGGGGAGGCGGGCCGTCCGGGTTTCGGCATTTCCGGGCGGATGGCGTCCGGTACCGGCTCCGGCGGGGGAGGATAGAGCCATGCAGTCACGGAATTCGCGTCTCAACAGCTCGGCCCTGCGCGGTGCGGTGGACCTCGCCGCGGTGAAGGCGGCCGGAGAGGCCGCCCAGAAGGCGGAGCAGACCCGGGCCGAGCGGGCCCGGCAGGCGGCGGCGGGCGACGGCCCGGCGCTCGCGGACTACCCCCTGGTGCTGGACGTCACCGAGGACACCTTCGAGTCGGAGGTGGTCCAGCGTTCGGCCGAGGTCCCCGTGGTGGTGGACTTCTGGGCCGAGTGGTGCGGCCCGTGCAAGCAGCTGAGCCCCATCCTGGAGCGCCTCGCCGAGGAGTACGCGGGCCGGATCGTGCTCGCCAAGATCGACGTGGACGCCAACCCGCTGATCGCCCAGCAGTTCGGCATCCAGGGCATCCCGGCCGTGATGGCCGTGGTCGCGGGCCAGCTGGTGCCGCTGTTCCAGGGCGCCGAGAACGAGTCGAACGTCCGCAAGGTGCTCGACCAGCTGATCGCGGTCGCCGAGCAGCGCTTCGGCATCGTCGGCGGCGCCGCGGGCGGGGCCGACGCCGAGGCGGCGCCGCGGGTGCCGGCCGATCCGGCGCTGGAGGCCGCGCACGAGGCGCTGGACCGGGGCGACCTGGGCGGCGCGGTGCAGGCGTACCAGAACGTGCTGAGCGACCGGCCGGGCCACGTCGAGGCGAAGCTCGGCCTGGCCCAGGCGCAGCTGCTGCAGCGGGTGGAGAAGCTCGACCCGCAGCAGGTCCGCGCGGACGCGGCGGCCGACCCGAAGGACGTCCAGGCCCAGCTGCGGGCGGCCGATCTGGACCTGGTCGGCGGCCACGTCGAGGACGCGTTCGGCCGGCTGGTGGCCACCGTCGCGAAGACCTTCGGCGACGACCGGGACACCGCGCGGGTGCGCCTGCTGGAGCTGTTCGAGGTGATCGGCCCCGAGGACCCGCGCACGGTGGCGGCCCGGCAGGCACTGGCCCGGGTGCTGTTCTGACGGCGGCACTCGGTGTCACGTTCGGTGACCTGCGGTGTCGTCGGTGATTTGACGACTTTCGCGGGTAAACGCGGCAGGTTTACCAAATCTTGATAACACCCCTTCTCCGTCACGCCGAGTGATGGAGGAGGGGTGTTTTGCCTGTGTTTGCCAGGGTCACGACTCCGGCGGCCTGTGTCTTGCGTCACGCTGCGCGGTCGAGCCTTCGATCTCCTGAGCGAACGCGTTCACTGTTGGATTACCCGTCAGTAACGCACCCCTTGTGCTTCGCCCGGTATTCGAGCACGATCGGCGACGCCCGGTCCCTCCACCACGAGGGTCCCCACCGGGTGAGGGCAGGGGGGTAAACCGCAGATCCCACGCGGCGGTTCCTGGCCTCGGCGCTCGCGCAGCCCGCGCGTTCGCACGGTTGTCGCTCGGGGGTGATCGCCGGCGCCGTCCCCACGGCAGCAGGCGCTCTCCGCTACCGAGGACGTAGCTCTCTCCCATTTCGGGCCGAACCGCGTGCGGGACGCACCGGAACGGCCGGAGATGTACGTCCTAGAAGGAGGACTCGCATGTCCACGTCTTACGGCAAGACCCGCTGGAAGCGCTTCGCCCTGGTGATGGTGCCCAGCGTCGCGGCCACCGCCGCGATCGGCGTCTCGCTGGCCAACTCCGCGCTGGCGGCCTCGTTCTCGGTCTCCGGCCAGCAGTTCAAGGTCACCGTCGACCAGCTGCACGGCGAGAACTTCTCGCAGTTCGGCGGCGTCGACGTGGAGGCCAACAAGACCCCGCACCCGGTCGCCATCTCGGCGTTCGACCACGCCACGCTGCAGAACCTGTGCCAGTCGGTCGTCACCGACCTCGGCCCGCTCGGCAAGTGGACCCTGGTCCTCAAGGCCGGCGACAAGACCCCGGTCGACGCCCAGCAGCTGCTGATCGACATGAACCAGCTGAACGCCGACGCCGAGTTCCACAGCATCAACATCGGCCAGGACGCCAGCACCCTGAAGGGTTCGGCGATCGACAAGCTGAAGGCCGACGGCGGCTCGCTGCCCTCGGGCGCGCAGGGCTTCGCGCAGTCCGCCAAGTCCGCGGACCTGTCCAACGTCCAGCAGACCGCGTGGGCCACCTCGGCGGGCACCTTCACCCTCCCCGGCCTGAAGCTGAACATCACCCAGGGCGCGAACGAGTGCTACTAGTTCGCTAGTTGACGGCCCGTCAGGCGGGCCGGAAGCGCGGACCACCGGTCCGAGGGGGCGGCAGCGCGCCGCTCCCTCGGGCCTCACCCCGGCGTACCCGGGGCCATCCGTATTTCCCCTCGGACCCACCATCGAGGAGTCGCACCATGTCCAGCGCAACCGTCGAGGCCTGGCCCGAGGGCCCGGCCGGTCTGGCCAGCCGAGGGCGCCGGGGGTTCCGCACCTGGCGGCGGACCCGGCCGTTCTGGGGTGGCCTGCTGGCCATGATCGCCGGCCTCCCGATCCTGTACTTCCCGTACGCCCACCTCAGCCTGGGCGGCCTGACGGTGGCGATGTCGACCACCGCCGGCGCCGGCTCGCTGATGATCGGCATCCTGCTGATCGTGCTCGGCATTACCGCCTGGTTCCAGCCGGTGGTGCGGGTCTTCTGCGGTGTGGCGACCACCATCCTGGCGCTGATCTCCGTCCCGGTCTCCAACCTGGGCGGCTTCGGCTTCGGCCTGGTCCCCGGCCTGATCGCGGGCGGCCTGCTGGTCTCCTGGGCGCCGCTCCAGCCGCTGCCGGCCGCCGAGGCTGCCGAGATGGCCGCCCCCGAGGCCGCCGCGCCGCTGCCCGCGCAGCCCGCCGCCCCGCAGCCCCTGGAGTACGGCGCCGCACCGACCGCGAGTCCGGAGGGGGAGCAGCGGTGACCGAGTCCGAGAAGCCCGGTCCGCGGCACGCGGTGCCACGCGAGGGAGTCCGCTCCCGACTGCGCGGGCGGGCGCTGGCGATCGCCGCCGTGCCGACCGCGCTGCTGATGGGCGCCGCCTACGCGCCGACCATGGCGGCGGCGGCCGACCCGCAGTCCGGCAGCTGCGCGAGCAGCCCGGACACCGTGCTCAAGGAGACGCCCGTCCCGAAGAGCGAGATCAAGGTGCAGCCGGACTCCTCGACCGCCCAGGCGGCGGCCGTGCAGTCCGGGCAGGCGCCGGCCGGCAGCGCCGCGGCGGTGCCGACGGTGTTCACCGGCTCGGCGGGCGTGCAGTCCGCCGCCTACGTGACGCCGAACGAGGCTCCGGCGGCCGGGGGAGTCCAGCAGGCCGGGATCATCGACGACTGGTGGGACCAGCTGACCCACCCGGGCTCCGCCACCGCCACCCCCGCCCCGACGGCCACGCCGAAGGCCGGGACGTCCGCGCCGGCCACCCCGAGCCCCAGCGCCGAGCCGCAGGTCACCCCGAGCCCCTCGGCGGACGGCCCGAAGGACCCGGCCACCGACGCGCCCGCCACGCCGGACGCCCCGGCCACCGGCGGGACGAAGGCTCCGAGCACGCCGTCCACCAAGGCCCCGAAGCCGTCCTCCTCGGCGTCCGCCGACGACGACCCGAACTGCCTGGTGAGCACCAAGGGCCTGGCGGCGAAGGCCGCGCCCAAGGGCCACGTGGTGCCGGACCAGAACTGGGTGCTGCACTCGACCCGGCTGGCGCTGCACGGCTCGGTGTTCAACGGCGTCTACGACGTCACCACCGAGAGCGGCACCAAGCGGGTGCTGAAGTTCACCACCGACAGCGTCGACATCGAGAACCTCGACATGTCGACCATCCAGATCCCCGGCCTGACCTTCCACGTGAAGAGCCGCGAGGGATCGACCTCCACGATGCGCAACGGCCCGATCACCATGTACGTGGAGAGCCTGTCCGGGCACCTGGCGGCGATCTACGGCCTGCCGATCCCGATCGACCTGGGCGAGATCACGCTGACCCCGGACACCCTGCCGAAGTGGCTGTGGGACCTGCTGGGCGCGGTGCCGATCCCGCTGGACCTCACCCTGACCGGCGCCAAGGCGGTGCAGGCCGGCCAGTTCGGCGGCGACCTGAAGATCCCCGGCATGCGCCTGTTCAACGACAAGGCGCCGTACGACGGTTGAGCCGTCGGCCCGACCGTCGCGCGGACGCCCGCAGGGGCGGGACCCGGTCTCCCGGGTCCCGCCCCTGCGGGTTTCGGCGCGGGCTCAGCGGCCGCCGCGGGTGCCCAGGTGGTGGACCTGGACCATGTTGGTGGTGCCGGGGATGCCGACCGGCACGCCGGCGGTGACGATCACGGTGTCGCCCTCGGCGAGGCGGCCCATCTTCAGCAGCTCGCGGTCGACCTGCTCGACCATCGCGTCGGTGGTGGCCACCTGCTCGGTGACGTACGCCTCGACGCCCCAGCTCAGCGAGAGCTGGTTGCGGGTGGCGACGTCCGGGGTGAACGCGATCACCGGGATCGGCGAGCGGTAGCGGGACAGCCGGCGGGCGGTGTCACCGGACTTGGTGAACGCGATCAGCGCCTTGCCGTCGAGGAAGTCGCCCAGCTCGGTCGCGGCCCGGGCGACCGAACCGCCCTGGGTGCGCGGCTTGCGGCCCGGGTTGAGCGGCTGCAGGCCCTGCGAGAGCAGCTCCTCCTCGGCCTTCTCGGCGATCTTGCTCATGGTCTTGACGGTCTCGACCGGGTACTTGCCGACGCTGGACTCGGCGGACAGCATCACCGCGTCCGCGCCGTCCAGGATCGCGTTGGCGACGTCGGAGACCTCGGCGCGGGTCGGGCGCGAGGCGTGGATCATCGACTCCATCATCTGGGTCGCGACGATCACCGGCTTGGCGTTCCGGCGGGCCAGGGTGACCAGGCGCTTCTGCACCAGCGGCACCTTCTCCAGCGGGTACTCGACCGCCAGGTCGCCGCGCGCCACCATGATCGCGTCGAAGGCGAGGACGATCTCCTCCATCGCCTCGACGGCCTGCGGCTTCTCGATCTTGGCGATGACCGGCACACGAATGCCGACCTCGTCCATGACCTTGTGGACGTCCTCGATGTCCGCGGCGTTGCGGACGAAGGACAGCGCGACCATGTCGACGCCCAGGCGGAGGGCGAAGCGCAGGTCCTCCTTGTCCTTCTCGGACAGCGCGGGCACGTTGACCGCCGCGCCGGGCAGGTTGATGCCCTTGTTGTTGGAGAGCACGCCGCCCTCGACCACCACGGTGCGCACCCGCGGGCCGTCGACGCTGACGACCTCCAGGGCGATGACGCCGTCGTTGATCAGGATCGGGTCGCCGGGCTTCACGTCGCCGGGCAGGCCCTTGTAGGTGGTGCCGCAGATGTGCTGGTCACCGGGGACGTCCTCAGTGGTGATGGTGAACGTGTCGCCGTTGTCAACGGTCACCGGGCCGTTGGCGAAAGTCGCCAGACGGATCTTGGGGCCCTGCAGGTCGGCCAGCACGCCGATGGTGCGGCCGGTGTCCTCCGACACCTGGCGGACGCGGCGGTACCGGTCCTCGTGCTCGGCGTGGGAGCCGTGGCTCATGTTCAGGCGGGCGACGTTCATGCCCGCTTCGACGATGGCCTTCAGCTGTTCGTAGGAGTCCGTGGCGGGACCCAGGGTGCAGACAATTTTCGCTCGGCGCATATCCGTCAGTCTATCCGTTCGTGTTATCGGTGCATTCGGCTCGTATCGTCAGATATCGCCAACGAACATTCCGAGGGGTGGGATACTGACGGGTTGTCATCCCGCGCTGGCGCTACACCTCGTGGACCAGCGCGAACGTCTGCTGGGCGATCTCCAGTTCCTCGTCGGTGGGCACCACGGCGACGGTCACCCGGCCGTAGGACGGCGAGATCACCCGGGCCTGGCGCGAACGCATCGCGTTCAGCTCCGGATCGACCGAAATACCCAGTTCCTCAAGATTGGCACAGACCGCCGCCCGGACCTCCGCGGAGTTCTCCCCGACACCCGCGGTGAACGCCACCGCGTCCACCCGCCCCAGCACCGCGTAGTAGCCGCCCAGGTACCGGCGGATCCGGTGCACGTACGAGTCGAAGGCCAGCTTGGCGTCCTCGTCGCCGCCCTGGGCGCGGCGCACCACCTCGCGCATGTCGTTGTCGCCGCACAGGCCGAGCAGGCCGCTGCGGCGGTTCAGCAGGTCGTCGATCTGATCGACGCTCAGGCCGCCCACCCGGTGCAGGTGGAACACCAGGCCCGGGTCCACGTCACCGGAACGGGTGCCCATCACCAGGCCCTCCAGCGGGGTCAGGCCCATCGAGGTCTCCACGCACACCCCGCCGGCCACCGCCGACGCCGAGGCGCCGTTGCCCAGGTGCAGCACGATCACGTTCAGCTCGGCCGGGTCGCGGCCCAGCAGCCGCGCGGTCGCCCGGGAGACGTACTGGTGCGAGGTGCCGTGGAAGCCGTAGCGGCGCACCCGGTGCTCGTCGGCGGTGCCCCGGTCGATCGCGTACCGGGCCGCGTGCTCCGGCAGGGTGGAGTGGAAGGCGGTGTCGAACACCGCGACCTGCGGCAGGTCCGGGCGGATCGAGCGGGCCACCTCGATGCCGGTGATGTTCGCCGGGTTGTGCAGCGGCGCCACCGGGATCAGCCGGCGGATCTCGGCCACCACCGCGTCGTTGATCAGCGTCGGCCGGGTGAAGCGCAGCCCGCCGTGCACCACCCGGTGGCCGATCGCCGCCAGCTCGGGCGAGTCCAGGCCCATCAGGTCGGCGGCCAGCTCGTCGGCGACCGCCCGCAGTGCCTGGTCGTGGTCGGCGAAGCGCCGCGCCGACTCGCGCGGCTCCCCGGTCAGCGGCAGGTGCAGCAGCCGGCCGCTGAGCTCGCCGATCCGCTCCACCAGGCCGGACGCCAGCCGGGAGCCGTCCAGCATGTCGATCAGCTGGTACTTCACCGAGGACGACCCGGCGTTCAGCACCAGGACACGGGTACCGGTGGTCACAGCGCGGCCCCCTCGGCCTCGGCGGGTCGGGTCTGGGACTGGATCGCGGTGATCGCCACGGTGCTGACGATGTCCTCCACCAGGGCGCCCCGGGACAGGTCGTTGACCGGCTTGTTCAGGCCCTGCAGCACCGGCCCGACCGCGATCGCGCCGGCCGAGCGCTGCACCGCCTTGTAGGTGTTGTTGCCGGTGTTCAGGTCCGGGAAGACCAGCACGGTGGCCCGGCCCGCCACCGGCGAGCCCGGCAGCTTGGTCGCCGCGACCCGCGCGTCCACCGCCGCGTCGTACTGGATCGGCCCCTCCACCAGCAGGTCCGGGCGCAGCTCGCGGACCAGCTCGGTGGCCTTGCGGACCTTGTCCACGTCCGCGCCGGAACCCGAGGTGCCGGTCGAGTAGGACAGCATCGCCACCCGCGGCTCCACCCCGAACTGGGCGGCCGTCGCGGCGGACTGGATCGCGATGTCGGCCAGCTGCTGGGCGTCCGGGTCCGGGTTGACCGCGCAGTCGCCGTACACCAGCACCTTGTCGGCCAGGCACATGAAGAACACCGAGGAGACGATGGACGCGCCCGGCGAGGTCTTGATCACCTCGAACGCCGGGCGGATGGTCGCCGCCGTCGAGTGCACCGCGCCGGACACCATGCCGTCCGCGATGCCCTCCTGCACCATCAGGGTGCCGAAGTACGAGACGTCGGTGACCACGTCCAGCGCCCGCTCCACCGTCATGCCCTTGTGCGCCCGGGCCTTCGCGTACAGCTCGGCGAACCGCTGGCGCAGCGGGCTGGCCGCTGGGTCGACGATCCGCAGCCGGGTGCCGGAGTCGCCGGCCGGCGGGAACTCGATGCCGAGGGCGGCGGCCCGGCGGTGCACCGCCTCCGGCTCGCCCAGCAGCGTCAGGTCGCAGATGTTGCGGCGCAGCAGCACCTCGGCGGCGCGCAGCACCCGGTCCTCGGCGCCCTCCGGCAGGACGATGTGCCGGCGCTCGGCGCGGGCCCGCTCCAGCAGCGCGTGCTCGAACATCATCGGGGTGACCCGCTCGGTCCTGGTCAGTTCGATCCGGCTGGTCAACTCGGCGGTGTCGACGTGCAGTTCGAACAGGCCGAGGGCGATCTCCGCCTTGCGCGAGTTGTCCGGGCCGATCCGGCCCTCCAGGTGGGTGAGGTGCGCGGCGGTCAGCCAGGAGCCCTCCGTCACCTCCGCCACCGGCGTGCCGGGGGCGAGCCGGGAGGCCAGCGCCATCACGTCCGGGCCGGGGTGCTGGCCGAGCGTCAGCAGCACGCCGGCGATCGGCGGGGAGCCCGCCGCGTGCGCCGCCAGCGAGCCGATCAGCAGGTCCGCCCGGTCGCCCGGGGTCACCACCAGCGCGCCCTCGGTCAGCGCGTTCAGGAAGGTCGGCAGCATCGCGCCGCCGAACACGAAGCCCCGCACGTCGCGGGCGAGGCCGGCGGCGTCGCCCAGGAGCACCTCGGCGCCGGTCGCCTCGACCAGCTGCGTCACGGTCGGGGCGGCCAGCGCCGGCTCCTCCGGGATCACGTACACCGGCACCGGGAGCTTCTCGGCCAGCGCCTGCCGCACCTGCTGCTCGTCGCCCGGCGCGACCCGGTTGGCGACCATCGCCAGGATCGAGCAGCCCAGGTCGCGGTAGGCGCGGTGGGCGTTGCGGACCTCCGCGACCACCGCCTGCCGGTCCTCGTTCCGGCCGCCGACCACCGGCAGCACGGCCGCCCCGAACTCGTTCGCCAGCCGCGCGTTGAAGGCCAGCTCGTCCGGGATGTTGGTGTCCGAGAAGTCGGTGCCCAGCACCAGGACCGCCTGGCAGCGCCGCTCCAGCTGGTGGAAGCGGTCGACCAGGACGGAGACCAGCTCGTCCTGGCCGCGCGCGGCCTGCAGGGCCGCCGCCTCGTCGTACGTCAGGCCGTACAGCTCGGCGGACGGCAGGTCCAGGCGGTACCGGGTGCGCAGCAGCTCCACCACGTGGTCGCCGCCGCCCTGGGCGTGCACCAGCGGCCGGAACACGCCGACCCGGTCCACCTGGCGGGTGAGCAGTTCCATGACCCCGAGCTCCACGGCCGGCCGGCCGTCACCCCGGTCGATCCCGGTCACGTACACGCTGCTCGCCACGGTGGAACTCTCCGTCCGTCTGTCTCGGGCCAGTCATCTCGACCATACCTTCGTACGACATTCGGATCGGGCCGTGGTACTGCCGTTCGGGCTGCTCAGGAGTGCCGGAGGTCCTGAAACGCTCCGTCAGCCGTTCGGGTGGAGCGGGCGGAGCCAGAGCGTGGCCAGCGGCGGAAGCACCAGTTCGGCCGAGCGCGGCTGGCCGTTCCACTGGGTGCCCTCCGCCTTCACCGGGCGCGAGTTGGCGACCCCGCTGCCGCCGTACCGCTCGGCGTCGGTGTTCAGCGCCTCCTCCCACAGCTGGTCGCGGCCCTCCAACCGGGGCAGGCCGACCCGGAAGCCGTGCCGGACCACCGGCGAGAAGTTGCAGACCGCCACCAGCGGCGAGCCGTCGGCCGCGAACCGGACGAAGGAGAACACGTTGTCGTCGGCCGCGCCGCCGTCCAGCCAGCGGAACCCGGCCGGGACGGTGTCCTGCTCGTACAGCGCCGGGGAGTCGCGGTAGACCCGGTTGAGGTCGCCGACCAGGCGCTGCACGCCGCGGTGGTCCCGGTGCGCCTCCCACCCCTCGTCGAGCACCCACCACTGCGGGCCGCGCTCGTGCTCCCACTCCGCTCCCTGCGCGAACTCCTGCCCCATGAACAGCAGTTGCTTGCCCGGGTGGGCCCACATGAAGCCCAGGTAGGCACGGTGGTTGGCGCGCTGCTGCCACCAGTCGCCCGGCATCTTCGACACCAGTGCCTGCTTGCCGTGCACCACCTCGTCGTGCGAGATCGGCAGGATGTAGTTCTCCGAGTAGGCGTACACCATCGAGAAGGTCATCTCGTGGTGGTGGTACCTGCGGTGCACCGGCTCCTTGGACATGTAGACCAGCGAGTCGTGCATCCAGCCCATGTTCCACTTCAGGCCGAAGCCGAGTCCGCCGGCGTCGGTGGGCCGGGTGACGCCGTCCCAGGCGGTGGACTCCTCGGCGACGGTCAGCACGCCCGGGCAGCGCCGGTAGACGGTCGCGTTCATCTCCTGCAGGAAGGACGCCGCGTCCAGGTTCTCCCGCCCGCCGTACTGATTGGGCGTCCAGTTGCCGCCCTCGCGCGAGTAGTCGAGGTAGAGCATCGAGGCGACGGCGTCGACCCGCAGGCCGTCGACGTGGAACTCCTCGCACCAGTAGACGGCGTTGGCGACCAGGAAGTTGCGGACCTCGGTGCGGCCGTAGTCGAACTCCAGCGTGCCCCAGTCCGGGTGTTCGGCGCGCTGCGGGTCGGCCGGCTCGTACAGCGGCTCGCCGTCGAACCGGGCCAGCGCGAAGTCGTCCTTCGGGAAGTGCGCGGGCACCCAGTCGACCAGCACGC